>JAMCZD010000504.1 GCA_023473405.1 Candidatus Omnitrophota bacterium | reverse complement strand
ATCCCACCATCGGACGCATGATTCTCCAGGCCCAGCACGAAGGCGCCCTCAGAGAGGTCCTGATTATCGCCGCCGGCCTCAGCATACAGGACCCGCGCGAGCGGCCCGCGGACCGCGCCGAAGCCGCGGCGGCGGCACATCGGCGTTTTCAGCATCCGAAGTCGGATTTCCTGACCCTGCTCAATATTTGGGAGGCATATCATGACTCCCTGGAATCGCTTCGGACGCAAAGCCAGATGCGCAAGTTCTGCAAGACGCATTTCCTGTCCTACCCGCGTGTGCGCGAATGGCGCGACATACATGCCCAGCTCGTGCTGGCACTCGAGGAGATGGGCGGTTTTACCGAGAACGATTCTCCTGCTGAATACGCGGCCATCCATCGTGCTATTTTAACCGGTTTGTGGAGCAACGTTGCCGTGAGCAAGGAGCGGAACATGTTCCAGTTGGGTGGCAACCGCCAGGCGATGGTCTTTCCGGGCTCGATTTTATTCACGCGATCGGCGGAGAACCAGGCTCGCCAGGATCGAGGTGACGCGGATCAAAAAGCCGCCAGGAAACCGGCGCGCCTGAAATGGATCGTTGCCGGCGAGCGTGTCGAGACATCGCGGCTCTTCCTGCGTACCGCCGCCGAGATCGAGCCGCGCTGGATTCCCGAATTGGCGCCGCACTTGTGCCGGAGCGAATATCTCGAACCGCACTGGGACGCGCGCTCGGGGCGTGTGCTGGCCCGGGAACGCATGACCTTGAACGGATTGGTCGTGACCGATCACCTGGTTCCTTTAGCCAAGGTCAATCCGGCGCAGGCAACCGAGATTTTTATTCGCTCGGCCTTGGTTGGCGAGGAATTGACCGATCCATGCCCATTCCTCGAGCATAATCGCCAGTTGCGGCAGAAGATCGAAATCTGGCAGACTCGGCTCCGGCAGCGGGTGGTCCCCGACCTGGACGAGGCGATGTTTCAATTTTACGCAAAGCGTCTCGAAAAGGTTTCGTCAAGTGCGGAGTTAGGCCGGGTGCTTCATGAGCGGCAATCGAGCGAGCCGGCGTTTCTGCGCCTGGCCCCTTCCGACCTGCTCGGGCCGCACGCAATCGAGTTTGATGCCCAGGCATTTCCAGACACACTGCCGGTGGGCGGGCAGGATGTGTCGGTTGACTATGCCTATGCCCCCGGAGAAGACCGCGATGGCGTCACGATGCGGTTGCCGTTCACGCTGGCGCAGGTGATCGAGCCAGGCGTGCTCGACTGGGCAGTGCCGGGCCTGCGTGAGCCGCAAATACTCCACCTGCTGCAAGCCTTGCCAAAGGCATTGCGGCGCGGGCTGATGCCGCTGGCGCCCAAGGCCAAAGAAATGGCGGACATGGTCCCCGCCAAGGGTCAGGGCTTCCTTGCTGCCCTGATCGAGTTCGTCCGCCGGCAATACGGCGTCGCCATTCCCGCATCGGCCTGGAAGATCGACATGCTGCCTGCACATTTGCGTCCGCGACTCGAGGTCCTGGGGCCCGACCTCAAGCCGTTGGCCGAGGGCCGCGATTTGCCGGCCTTGCGCGAACAACTCGCGCGCCACATCGAGGCCGACCAGGCGCGAGCCTGGCAGCAAGCGGCTCAGGGATGGGAACGCTACGGTTTGGAAGCATGGAGCTTTGGCGATCTGCCTGAGAGCCTCGTGATCGCCGAGAAATCAGACTTCCCTCTAACCGCGTTTCCCGGATTGCAGATCGAAGCGGGCGAAATCAACCTTCGTTTGTTCCGGCGACGCGAGGAGGCCGAAAGCGCCCATCCATTGGGGGTTCAGGGATTGTTGGGAAAGGTCTTAAAAAAGGAATTGGCCTGGATGCAGAAGGACCTGAGAGCTTTGGCCAAGTACCGCGACCTGTACCTAACCATCGGACCGCCGGAAGAACTGGAAGAAACAGCGTTCGAGAACCTCAAACAATACCTCTTTGATACCCCAAAACCCTGGCCCAGAACTCAGGCTGGATTTGCTGTTTTGGTCGAGGAAACGCGAGCCCGGCTGCCAGGACTGGCCCGCCAATTGATCGAGTGGACAAGTCAAATCCTGAAATTCCGCCACGAAACCCTGCTTTGCCCCCGTCCGTATCCGAGGATGAAATCGGACTTGGATCAACTGCTTCCACGGCCATTCCTGCGGCATATTCCCTTTCTGCGCCTGCGGTTTATACCGCGGTATTTGAAGGCCTTGATCGTCCGCGCCGAGCGCGCGGCAGTCAGCCCGGCAAAAGACCAGGATAAATACCGGCGCGTTCAACCCTACCTTGTTGTCTGGGCCAGGTTGTCTTCCGCGAAAGCTTCCAATAGCCTTTTTCGTGAGAAGATGAATAGCTGCCGTTGGCTTTTGGAAGAATTCAAAGTCTCCCTCTTCGCCCAGGAGTTGGGGACCGCCGAGCCTGTCTCGCCGCAAAAGCTGGAGCGAGTGCTGGCTGAGGCTCAGAACCTGATGGAGGCCTGAGGCACAGCCTCGGATGTCCGTTCGAGCATTTCAGGAACCGGATTAAACACGACGGCATAATTCTTTGCGGGTCGGAAGGGGGCCCAGAATGAACAGGAGCAAACAGAGGCAACAGAGGGGTAATGAACTCCGTTCCCTCCGTTGCCTCCTGTTTAAACCGTCCCGCGGTAAATTATGGCGCTGCGTATACCAGGAAATGCGTCAATTTCATTGTCGCAGAGCGTTGTTTGCTCTAAAATGGAGGAATGACAGAAAAAGCGAAAAATCCCTGGTTCATGATTGCGCTGGCGTTGGTGGGATTGATGCTGAGCGGGCAAGTGGTGGCGACCGGTTACGAAATGAATCTGAGACTGATATTCTACGATGGATTGCTTGCGGCGGTGATTATTTTGGTCTTATTGAACAGGATCGGCAGTTTGCCGGCCGGGGTGGTTATTGGGATCAACACGCTTATTTTGTTCAGCGTTTCGCTTCCACTGGTGGACCTTTTTTATCGGGCGCCCGGGATTTACGGCCAGGATGCACTCCGCAAGATGTCGCAGGCCATCAAGGAAAAGGCTTATTCGTATGAGGTGGCTCGAGGCAACCCGGTGCTTTTCAGGAATTGGTGGCGTTACTACAGCAAGGAATGGTTTCAAATGCGGTCCGAGGTGCAGATGCCGGACCCGAATGGCGTGTTGCCTTTTCGGCTGAAACCAAACAGTCGGGCTGACTTTATCAACTGCCTCGTTAGGATCAACAGCCTGGGCTTTCGCGGCCGCGAATTTAAGCGCGACAAAGGAGACCACTACCGCATCGTTGCACTGGGCGAGTCCACTACCATGGGCGCCACCATACAGGCAAGCGATAAACCATGGCCAAATGTTCTCGAGCAAATGATACGGTCCAGGCTGAAATGCTCCAAACCGGTCGAGGTAATCAACGGTGGCGTTTGGGCCTATACACTGGAGGACAACCTGAACCGCTTCAAGCAGGATATCTTGCCGCTCAAGCCGGACATGATCATCAGCTATCACGGCTACAACGGGTTTTACTTCCTGGACCGTGCCCTTGCGCCGATCCGCATCGGTGACCTTCCCCTGTTTGAAGACCGCCCTTCATACTTGCTGGCCCAGGCCGAGTATAGTCTGAAGCTGTGGAATTTCAGGCGAAAGTATACCAAGAACCTCGTTGAACCACTGGACCTGGACGCCTTCAAGGAGAAGGTGGTTCATTCCGAGTACGCCCATTTATATGAGGAGTTAATGGCGTTGTGCCGGACCAACAAGATCAAGCTGGTTATCGCGAACTTCAACATGGCAGCCAATGAAAATAGTCCGGAGGACGTGGTTCAATTCTATTCCGGCGGCTTTCCAACTGTCAGCACCGATATCAAAGCCAACCTGCTTCACAATTACATGCTGACGCAAATCGTGCACCAGAACGATAGTTTGAGGCTGATCGACACGTCGCGAGGCTTGGACGGTTGCCCGGACATGTATATCGACTTGGTCCATTTTACCCAGGAAGGGCGAAACCAATTGGCGAAAAACATCTTCGAGGGCATCAAGGATATGCTGCCCCAGGAAGAAAAGGGCGGCAAATCGTAGTCTCCCGCGGCGGTGGGGTGGACCTCCGGTCTGCCGGTCAATCGAGCCTCTGGCTCGATGTGTTGGCGCGCCAGGTTCACATGGACCCAGAGGCTCCGTGAACCGGCAGACCGGAGGTCTGCCGCACGATGGAATGAACTCTCAAAACAGGGTGTAGATGAAAGGAGCCGCGGCGGTGCTGCCTAGAATTATCAGACCTCCCAGGACTAACAGGACAAGCAGCAATGGGATCATCCAGTACTTCTTGTTTTCCATCAGCATCTGGAAAAACTCACGGACCAGTCCGGTCTGCCTTTCGCGGTTTGCCTCTTCGAATCTCTGTTTGTCATTCTCACTCATAAACAACTAGAATTGGTGGTAATATCGTTTGAGGTCCGACACCGGCTCGGCATCGCGCCAGTAGGTGGTTGCCTCACGATTGAAACCTTTTTGCATATGCTTTCGGCGAGACAATCGCATCAGAAACGCGATCGGAGTCAAAACCGCGAAGAAAAAACCGGCCATTAATAGATTCCCTATCACCAGTCCAATGCAACAGGCCAGGAAATACCAGGCCACGTAAAGCGGTTTGGCCAGGAATGGAAAGGCCAGCAACAACAGGCCGGCAGCCACTCCTGCGGCCGCAATCCAAAGCGCGGCTGACAAATGGACATTCCATTGGCCGGTCTTGGCCCAGCCAACCAAAAAGAAAACAAACGCTAATGCGGGAAAGCCCAGCACGAGACTGCGTGCGAACTGTTTTCGCTCCGCCCTGTCGGGATTCCAGTTTACTTCTTTGAAAGGATTAATCATTTGGTGACCTGGGGATCAGTCCAGCGCAAAAGCGCGCAGGTGTTTCTCGCGCAACGCCGGGTCCGGAGGCGGTTGATCAGACTTGTATAAGATGCAATTCTCCAGGACAAGCACGTCCATATCGGTGGCCATAAAGCAGCGGTAGGCATCCTGCGGGGTGCAGACGATGGGCTCGCCGCGAATATTGAAGCTGGTGTTGATGAAAACGCCGCAACCGGTCTGCCGCTTGAATTCCTTCAGCAGCCGCCAAAAACGCCCGTGCCGGCCCTCGTCCACCGTCTGAATCCGGGCCGACATGTCCACATGGGTTATAGCAGGCAGAGTGGAACGTTTCAAGTTGACTCTTTTACGCAGGTCAGGATGTTTCATTAGCAGGCGCTGCTCTTTGCTCAAAGGGCAGAGCAGCTCTTTCCGCACGTTGGCAACAAGGAGCATGTCGGCGATTCACGGTCGAGATCGAAATACCGGTTCACGTCCTCGATCAACACGCAGGGCGCAAATGGCCGAAACGATTCGCGGTATTTGATACGGAGGTTCATGGTGGATTGCATGGTCTGGATTCGCGCATCGCCGATGATGCTGCGGGAGCCGAGCGCGCGCGGGCCGAACTCCATTCGACCATGGAACCAGCCCACAACGCAACCGCGGGTCATGGACTCCACGGTTTTGCGAAGCAATTCCGCCTCGTCCGGCATGTAATGGTGCGGGGCGTGTTGTTCCTCGAGGAATTGGCGAATGCGCTCGTTACCGAACCGAGGGCCGAGCAATGAGCCCTGCTGGGAGTCGGTTCCGTTGGTCTTCCGAGGCCGATCGAGCAGTTGATAATTCAAAAACAAGGCAGCGCCGAGAGCGCCGCCGGAGTCGCCGGCTGCCGGTTGAATCCAGAGATCGTCGAAGACTCGAGCCCGCAGCAATCTGCCATTGGCCACGCAATTCAAAGCAACCCCGCCCGCCAGGCAGAGTCGTTTCGAACCGGTCAAGTCCCTGGCGGTTTTCGCCATTCTGAGAACAGCCTCCTCGGCTACGGCCTGAATGGAAGCGGCCAGGTCCATCTCGCGCTGCGTGATGGCCGTCTCCGGCTTGCGCGGCGGTCCGCCGAACAATTGTTCGAACTCGGGACCCGTCATGGTGAGACCCTGGCAATAATTGAAATAGCGCATATCCATGGCCAGTGAGCCGTCCTCTTTCAAATCGACCAGGCGGTCAAGGATGAGCCGGGTGTATTTGGGCTCGCCGTACGGCGCCAGCCCCATCAGTTTGTATTCGCCGGAATTCACCTTGAATCCGGTGAAATAGGTAAACGCGCTGTACAGCAGTCCGAGCGAATGCGGAAAATGCAGGGTCTTGAGCAATTGGATTTGATTGCCCTTGCCATGCGCGATGCTCGCGGTGTCCCATTCGCCCACACCGTCAATAGTAACAATAGCCGCCTCATCGAACGGGGAAGGGAAAAAGGCGCTGGCGGCGTGTGACTCGTGGTGGCCGGTAAAAGCGATCCTTTTGGTGTAGCGGCCTTCGAGGGCGCGGCGGATTTCCCTTGGAAGATGCAACTTGGTCTTCAGCCAAAGCGGCATGGCCATCATGAAGGATTTCAAGCCCGACGGCGCGTAAGCCAAATATGTCTCGAAAAGCCGGTCGAATTTCAGCAATGGTTTGTCATAAAACACCACATAATCGAGGTCCTCCGCGCGCACACCGCCCTCGCTCAGGCAATAGTCAATCGCATTTTTGGGGAAACCGAAGTCGTGCTTGATGCGTGTGAACCGCTCCTCCTGGGCGGCCGCTACAATTCTCCCGTCCGCCACAAAAGCGGCGGCGCTGTCGTGGTAAAAAGCGGAAATGCCTAGAATCCGATTTTCCATAACGCCGGGAACCGCATCATACGGCCAATATCATTTCCCATCTCAGGCCGGAATTCAACCCCAATCAGACTTCGATCAATGGCGCTGGCAATGGCGTTTGGGTCTCGCCAATAGGGCGGGGGGGGCGAAGTATTGAAGGGGGATTCGTACAATTTTAGATTTGACATTCGGGGAAAAAAAGTATTACTTTGTGATCATGATAAGGGTCCCCTTCAAGCCGGAGACAAATGGGCGTTTGTCCGGACCGATCGCGGCTGAAATCCCACCCTAAGAAATGCCAAACACAGGTAATCCATGCAAAACACGAGATCAAAAAACACGAGATCAAATCGGATGTGCAGAAGCGCCTTGGCGGGGACAATTTTGGTTTGTCTTTGCGCGAGCCAGGCGCTTTTGGCGTCGAACCGAAGCGGGATGCTCAGCGATACCAACAAGCCTGTTCGGGCCATGCGACTGATGTTCATTCATCATTCCAGCGGCGAGGCCTGGCTGGCGGATTGGCATGGCGGTTTGGGTGTTGCGTTGCGGGATAGCAATTATTACGTCAGTGATTCCAATTATGGCTGGGGACCGGACGGGATCGGGGATACCACGGACATCGGTTATTGGTGGAATTGGTTTCGCGGCCCGGAAAGCCTGCGGTATATGGAAGCCGTTTACGCGGAAAGCGGACAAAACTGTGAGTATTCAAGGGGAGACACGGCCCCAGAGGGAGAGAACGAGATCATCATGTTCAAGTCCTGTTTTCCCAACTCCGCTCTCAAGGGAGACCCGGGCGATCCGGTGCCGGGAATCGCCGATAACCCCTTGCGCGGGCAGGAGGCGGGTTCGGAGTATCATACGGTGGCTAATGCCAAGGGTATCTATATGGATTTGCTGAATTACTTTGGAGCGATGACCAACAAATTGTTTGTGGCGGTCACGGCGCCGCCCCTGTCGGACCCGGCCTATGCGAATAATGCGCGTGCGTTCAACCAATGGTTGGTCAACGAGTGGCTGGCGGACTATCCGTTCCACAACGTGTTTGTATGGGATTTTTACAACGTGCTGACTTCGAACGGTGGAACGCCAGAAGCAAACGATTTGAACCTTGAAACGGGCAACCATCATCGATGGTGGAACGGGGCGGCGCAGCACAAGACCGACGATGGCGGCAACGTTTCCGCCTATCCTTCGGCTCCAGACAATGATCATCCCAACCAGGCAGGCGACCTAAAGGCCACGGCGGAATTTGTTCCTTTGCTCAACGCCGCCGTCCATGCCTGGTTAGTTGAGCGAGCAGGCGCGCCCGGATTTTCCGCGGTCTACGTTGGAGATCAACAAGTCGGATTGACCATCACCAATTTATCCGTGGGCATCACCTATGTCATTCAGCGCTGCCCAGATTTGAAGGCTGGCACTTGGAACGATGCCCACACGTTTGTCAGCCAGTCGGCGGTGACGAATTGGTTCGAGCCGCTGAATCCCGAGTGGGTCGGGATTTTCTATCGGGTGAAATGGGGGCAGTAGTCTAGTAGCAATAGCCGTCCGCGCCGAACCAGCAACTGCTGGCGTTCACCCACGTTCCGCTCGAGTTGGCGTGGCCGTTATTGACCTTCCAGTAACGTTCCGTCGACCAGGTAACACCCCAAAAGGTGTACTCACGATATTTATAGCCGTAGGCAAAGGGGTAATGCTCATAGAAACCCGTTCCCACAATGGCGGGACGCCCATGGTCTTTAATGGCGTGGATGGCTTTATTCCGCGGTCCGGAACATAAATATGGAACCCCCCAGGAGGTGGACAAGCTGATGTGGTCGCCCTGGTGAGTGGCCCATTGATGTCCTTCATCCATTTCCCAGGGATTGGTTGCGCCCTGGTCGCCCGCGCAATAGGTGCTCACGGAATCGAAAACGTGTTGAATGCATTCCTTGACATAAGAGTTGTTATACAGGGGAGTCCCACCCGTGCCGCCAATGAGGCTGCTAATTCCTTTGTCATCCCAGTAACCATAAAACATGGCCCACGCAGTGGGCCCGCACCCGCTCCAGCCGTCCGAACAGCACCCGGACAGGTCCCACTCTTGCGAATAGCGTTTCTGATCGTCAAAACTATCCGCGTAATACGTATGCCAACTGCCCCAACCCGACAGCCCGATGCTTCTTAAACCCGTGCCGACTTGGATGAGAAAAAAATCTCCACTCCCATCCGGATAGACAACGTGAAGCATCGCGCTTCCATTGGTTATGCCAATCGTTTTCAGGCCTTTTACTTTGGGAACCAATTGCAGGCTGGCGATCGTGGGATCATCGAGATCGAAACTGGCGATGAACCGGTCCGCGAGAATTTGTGTTTCCGTTTTCAACGCCACCGAAATGAGGTCCGGGGCTTTTCCCTGAAACAAGCTCCAAGCCAACCGGGCCGCTTGAGACCGGTATTGCCGTAGAGACTGATACAGTTTGCCCTGCATGTATTCCTGCTTGAAGGCCTGAAAGCTGGAATAGGGAAGCCCGGTGAAGTTGGGGATCGGCGAACGCTTGATGAATTTTCCATCCTCCAATTCGCTTCCCAAGTCGTTGGTGTAATATTGCAGGATCGCCTCCGGGAACTGGAACGGGGTCGCCCCCATATTGGCCACCGGTTCGCCCTGGGCATCTTCGGCCACCAGTATGGCATCGCTATAACGCATGGCCCTCACCGTGGATGATTTGGCCAGACGCCGCAATTTTTCCACTCGCGTCGGCCCCTCGGTGCTGAACTCGGGGATCGGGACATCCTCCTGGGTCAACGAGACCAGGATATAGCCTAACTCACCTGATCGGTCCAGCGGCGCGCTTCTGAACAAGCTCGTTGGCTTGCCCGGCGTCGGACCGGGTATGACCTTGAATTCCAGGTAGGCGGGTTCCTTGCCGCCATTGATCGTGGGGCTATACACCGGGTAGACAACGGGTCCGAGCACCGCGCTGTCCCAGCCTTCGTCCGGCGAACTCTGCAAATGCTGCAACGCGATTTGCACCACTTCCTTTGACACTTCACTCACTGAAACGGCGGCCGGCCCGCCGGCTTGGTCGTACTGGGCGATTTGAAGACGATAAAACGACTGCGCATTGGTATTTGGGTCCACCCATCCTCCATCGGCGGCGGCCGAAAGGTCATCGGACAGGATGGCTTGCCATGGGCCTTTCACGTTCGAGGCTCTCTCCAATCGAATCAGAGGCGCATCAGCATAGAGTCGGTCCGCCGCAAATCCGCAAACAAGGCTCAGAACAATGAGATTCAATCGTGTATTCATATGAATTACTCCTGCTGTTGAATAGAAAAATGGAATCCAGTCGCGCTGGAATTCCCATTCAAGGAAAACCCCGTCGGATTCGATTGCGTTCAAGTGGGTATGTCGGCGAGGATTACCTTGAACCGTTTGCTTTTTACTCCCCAGGCCGTGGGATAGCGCACACTCTGCCAAGTGCGCGTGTGCGCTATCCCACGGCCTGGGGACTAGGCTGCCCCACTCACAACAATCGGATATGGCAATGAACGCAAAACCAGCGTGCGAAGTCAACTGTTTTCCACTACAAAAAAGTAGTCCGCAGGACCAACTCGAAAATCGGACTGTCCGGCAAAAGCCGTTGGACAAATCGAAATTGTCGCAATCGTTAAAATATCATTACGGTTGAATCTTCACCTGATCATTCTCTGACCAGTCATTGTGCTCGCCCTCAATCGCGATGAACCGTGCCTTGGGAATCTGGCTCGCCAAAGCACGGGCATGAACAATCGGGATGATCGTGTCGTCTGTGGCTCCAAAGATTTCGACAGGACCCGTATAGCCCCTCAACGATTCCACGTTGTTCCAAGCATCGCGAAGCATGAATCGCACGGGGAGAAAGGGGAAATGTTCGGAGGCCACCTTCTCCAAAGAATCGAAAGGGACAACCAGGAGGATCTTCTCCGGAGGAGTTTTGTCCCGCGCAAGAGCGCAGGCTGGGCCGCTGCCAATGGACTCTCCCAAAACACAAACCGGGGTGTTCGGATTCCGGGAACGCAGAAGTTCATATGCCTCCGATGCCGCCTGGTTTATAGATTCCAGCGAAGGACGGCCTTTCCGATCGCCATATCCGGGGTACTCAAGAACGTAGAGGGAATCCATCTCGGACATGCGCGGCAAAACGTAATCTCGGTCCGAGGCTTGACCGGCGTTCCCGTGCATCATTAACCAAATCGCGCGCGGATTTGACACCTCCCGGCAGTAGCCTATCGTGCGACTACCGTCCGACCACGGAGCCAGCCTGCTGGAAACGGCGGCGTGCGTCGGGAAAAAGAGCATTGACCGCTGCCGAAGGTAGATGAGCGCGACAAGCATTATGTAGACTACGAACAGGATCGCGGCTACCGGCAGAACCGGCTTAATCGAACTCAAGGCGCGCATGGAGATATACCGCCGAACACCGGGGCGGCGGTTCGTCTTCAGAGTCTTAAGCCACTTCACGACTGAAGATCAAAAGAGCCTGCATACCGCTTTCTCGAATAACGTCTTTAAGATCCCATCCCTCTTGGCCCTGTTCAGAAAGCACCCGCATGAAGCTCTCGCCAAAGTCATCACCAGAGAGTCGTTTGCCGAGACCCTGCTCGAATTTCACGGTTTTATATTCAATTTGTTTCATCGTGGGTTGTTCGATCATTACTGGTTTTTAGGCTAGAAAACGCGCGCGGTTGCGCCACCGTCGATGACCAGGACCGTGCCGGTGATGTAGGCGCCGGCGTCGCTGGATAGCAGCAGGGCGGCGGGGGCAAGCTCGGCCGGTTGACCCCAGCGTTTCAGCGCGGTGCGACCGCCGAGGCTTTGTTTTTGCTCGTCGGTTAACAGGGTCATCGGCATCTCCGTGGCAAATGGGCCGGGGGCGATGCAATTGACGGTGATCCCGTGCGGGCCGAGATAAAGCGAGTTGGCCTTGACGAGGCCAAGGAGGGCGGCCTTGGTAGTGGAATAAGTAACGCGGTCCGTGACGCTGCCCATGGCCAGGATCGATGAGGTGTAAACGATACGGCCCCAGCTTCGTTCCATCATTCCGGGTGCCAGGGCGCGGGTCAGGACCATGCTGCTGCTCACGTTCAATTCGAGCAGGTAATCCCAATCTTCATCGGCCTTGAGTTCGATGGTTTGAGGGATGTTATAGCCGGCGTTGCTGATGAGAATGTCCACCTTACCCAAGCGCTCGACGGCAGTCTTGGCCAATCGCTCCGCATCATCGCGTTTGCTTAGATCGGCGGTAATGAACTCGATGCGGGCGCCGGTTTCGTCAGCGATCTCGCGCGCGGTGTCGCGTAATTGGGTTTCGGTGCGACTGCAAAGCATGAGGTCTGCGCCGGCCTTGGCGAAGAGGCGGGCGATTTCTTTTCCGAGACCGCGTCCGGCGCCGGTAACGAGGGCGGTGCGTTGCGACAGGCTGAACGAAGTATTATTGAATAGATTCATTGGCAAATAATTTCGATTGACAAAAAAGAAGCGAGATTCCGCTGATGAAAATAGCGGAATACCCGGGGGTATTTATCTTGGAAACGATACCATTCCATGACCCGCCCGGTACTATGGCGCATCCGATGCGGCCGGGTCAAAATCTGTTTTTCATGCCACACTCCCCAGACCGTGGGATAGCCTCCAGAAGGGCACCCCCAGATCGTCCGCCAACCGACGTAACAGTTGAACCTGGTCCGAAGGTATCGGGCATCCGGCCTGGGCTCGATGGGCGGCAGTTCGCAACTCGGGTTCGCCGGGCAGCATGACTTCGGAAAACCCGGGGGCAGGAGGGACCGCTTTCAGCTCGGCGCAGAACTGGTCAACCTGTTGACGGTATAGGTCGATGGGAATGAAGGCGGAGACATCGAGGGCCTGGACATAATGGCCAATCGGGGCACGATGGTCGAAGTCGTCGAATTTGCGGACGATATGCGGTCCCCAGGGCATGCCGGCCATGACGCCGCACATCCACTCGATCATGGTAGCCAGGCCATAACCTTTGGGGCCGCTCATGGGCAGAGCCGAATAACGGGAGAGAATGGACTCGACATTGGACGGGTGGGTAACGGGATTGCCGTCCTGGTCAACGGCCCAACCGACGGGGATTGTTTTTCCGGCTCGACCGGCGGCGATGATCTTGCCATAGGCGACTTCGCTGGTAGCCATATCGATGGTAAATCC
>JAMCZD010000364.1 GCA_023473405.1 Candidatus Omnitrophota bacterium | reverse complement strand
TCCTATCGGAATGCATCGGCATCGAACCACCAAAGGGACATGGGGAGGTAGGATTTAGGATTTATGAATTAGGATTTGGGATTTCTGCATGATGATTTCGGGATTGAATGGTTTGGATGGAGTGGGGAGAATTGGGTTCGATGAACAGGGAGGAATTGAAGTTGAGGACGAAGTGTTTCGCGTTGCGGGTGACGCGGACGGTGGATGCGCTGCCGCGTAATACAAAAGGAGGTGTCATCGCCCAACCAATTGTTCGATCGGCTACAGGTTTTGCATCCGGGTATCGCGCCGGGTGCCGGACGCGAAGTTGGACGGATTGGATCGACAAGATTGGCTGGACGCTGGAAGAGGCGGATGAGGCGCTGCTTTGGCTCGAGTTGACCGACGAAGGCGGCCTGCTAAGGGTCCAACGCCTGACCGGTCTGAAACAAGAAGCCGCCGAACTAAGGGCCATCTTCGCCTCCATCCACAAATCCTCCAAATCCCAAATCATAATGCATAAATTTATTATTCAGTTAATGAGGAAGGGTTCGAATTTGCCGGGGTCTTCGAGTGCCGATTTAAACATGACGGCCTGGTTTTCGAGTTGCTGCCGCAAGGTGGTTCGATGGCCGATGCATTCCGATAGGAACTGACGTTCCAAGCGCCGTTCGTATTGGAGAAAGAATTTCTTGCGGCCTTGCTCGTTCAAATAGACACCGCCTTTGCGAGGTTCAAAATGCTGTGCATTGAGGACCTGGTGGCTGAAGAGGTCGAGCGCCAGCGCCTCGACCAGCACCGGTCGAAAAGGTTCCATCAAGTCCAGTGCCAGACTCCAGCGCCCGTCTTCGGTGGCATGGAGCATGCCCAGCGCCGGGTCGAGCCCGTGGGCGTGGATGAAGGCAACGGCTTCGTTGTAGATGAGGGTGGAGCCGAAACTGATGCAAGCATTGACGGGATTGAGCGGGGGCCGGGTGCTGCGGCGCTCGAAGGGGAATTCGGATGGCAGGAAGCCGGCCCAGGTTTGAAAGTAGCGGGCGGTGGCGGCGCCTTCGTAACCGCGCAACTCGTCGATGCTCTTGCTGGCACGAATGGAGGCAAAGAGGGAGTCGAGCCATTGAAGGGCGGCTTGGATTTCGGATTTGGGATTTTGGATTTGCGCCGGGTCCGTCGGGACGGTTGGGGATTGCGGGTGAGTGGTCGATTCGGATTGCACGGCTGGCGATGACGCGGTGTCGCCTGGCGGGTCGGGCTCGGCGTGGCCGGCAGCCAGTCGCTGCAAGACGCGGCGTTGATTGTAGAGTTTGGCGGTCACGATGCGCCCGGCCATGGTGAGGACGAAGTCGGGCTCGAGGGTTCGACGGTATTGTTGCAGCCGGGAGAGGCCATGGTTGTTTTGCGCCGGCAGAAAACCGCCGAGATACGAACCGCTCCACGAGAAGACCTGGATGGGAATGGCGGCGCGTAAAATGGCCCCCAGGGCCGGTGTCGTCAGGTGGACTGATTCACTGATGATAAGGCGGTCCAGGTCCCGAAGCGGGATTTCGCGCAGGACCTCGTCGCGTTCGGACTCGGGGTTGTGTCCATAGACCTGCAGGCGTTCGCCGGTGAGGTGGACTCGGACATCGGATTGGTTGATAACAGCAGTCGGCATAGGAAAGGAGAGTTGGGAATTGGGATTTATGAATTGGGATTTATGTTTTCAGGGTGGCGTGCCGGGTGATGGGTGAGGAGGCGGCCGGATTGGATCGACAACATTGGACGAATGCTCGAGGAAGCCGATGAGACGTTGTACGGACTCGAGCTGGTCGAGGGAGGCGGTTTGCCGCAACCATTTTTGGCCATTCATCTGAATGCCAAATTAGCACGGAAGTACGCCGAGCCCGCGGGAAGGACGTCTGCGGACATCCAGGTGGATCAACTCAAAGAGCGATATTCGCCAATTCCACTCAATCCCGCAGATCAATGGCGGACGGGGCCAAATCGAGTGAAAACCGGCCCTTGACCGGGAGCAAGGGGATTAAGGCGGCTGCCTCGACGCCGGTGGAGCGCAGTTTGGTCTTCAACTCGTCCAACACCTTGCGCAGTCGCTGGTCATCAAAGTCTTTTGGGAGACGGGCTTCATCGCGGAGATCATTGCCATCACTTGCCACGCAACACTTCCTCAGCGCTTCAGCAAAGTGGGCGAGCGGTTCGATGGCAACAGTGAATTTTTCGGGAGCCGGCTTACCTGCCACGGCGTTTTCGGCCAGGTAGAGCAAGAGCAGGTGTTGCAAGGCGGAGAGCGTCACGGCTCGTCCATTGACGCGAATCTCCCGCCGCGAGCGGCGAATTGCCAAGCGGATATTTTTCCTCGCGAAATCCTGCACGTGCCTTTGGCAGGTGCGGACGAGCTGGCTGTAACTTTGCCTCCTTTTCAGGTCCCGCTCGAACAGGTTCCGCAACGCCACGAAGGGGATTTTGCCGAGTTGAATCCGGGCGCTCGCGCTGCTGACGGAGATCGGATTACCGTCACGATCGGTCCCCGAGTGCATCAGGGGCTGGGCGGGTGGAAAATAGAATCGCGGTTTGAGCCCTCGCGACTCGAAAGGATCATTGACGAGGACATGTGTAAGCAGGTCGTCTTCCTTTGCCAAGAGAGACATCACGGCAAAGAGCAACGCGCTCATCGTCTTGCGTCCGCCGGCCACCGACGCAACCAGGCGCACGTCGTCATCCATTGCCAGTCCGCGGACCGTTTCCATGATGAAATCCGCTGCCGCCATGTTTTCTTCTTCCGATCCGATGTCGGGAAGTTCGCGAGTTCTCTTGGATTGTGGATCAAAGATGGTGAAGACGCGAATGTCGTGAGGGGTCTGGCCAAAGCGGAGCCGATGGGTCAAGTCGTGGCCCAACTCTTCCAATCTGTGGCTCAGTTGATCCCAAACGCAATTCTCGGGCGGTGAAAGCAGTTCACGTATGAGCGTGTCGCGCCCTTGTGTTGTGGTCACGGCCACCACCTGGTGCGGGATAATCGCCGGTTTTTCATGAGCGAGGGCCCAGATAGTTTCGGTCAGGACCGCCGGTGATTGTCCGGTCACGCTAAGGAGAACGATCCGGCCACCCTGATCCGCTCGCGATCGGCCAATTTCGCGAGCTTGGGTCTGCCTGGCGTGTTTCATGTTCAGTGTGGCTATTTCTGTTCAGGTGTGGGTTAGGTCTCCGACCTGACAGTTCCAGCTTGCTCTGCAAGCCGATCGCGGGGACGGACTGGGAGCCGGAGGCTCCGGGAACCGGCAGACCGGAGGTCTGCCCCACAGTCCCACTTGAACAGTTGCATGCGGATTATGATTGAAGATTTCGACTAGCCCAGTAACCGGGCGGTTGTAAGTGAGGATGTGGACAAATTCATGAAGCGAATGGGTGATTCGGAGGTAGAGCCATACGTGGGCAGGTCCGGTGAGGGTGACGTCGGCGCCGGGTGGAACCAGAGCTTCCAAGTGGCCCTCGTACGCCGACATGCCGACAAGCTTCGCCGTGCCGGTTAGAGCGTAGAAAGTCGAGAGATCAAGAACCATTTTGGTAATTATGAACTGTGAACTAGGATAGGGATTTGTCATAAGCGCGGACGGCGTGCAAATACCTCGAGGTTTTCCAAGTCTCGCGCCGTGATGATTTGGATGCCGTTTAATTCTCGGGCTCGCTTGAGTAAGTTCGCCCCGTGTTGTCCGCACGGGGTCAGATAGACGGCCAGGAAGCGGCGAGCGAACCGCCCGCCGATGCAGCGGGCGCGGTTGTCTAACTCATCAAGCTGGGCGAAGAGTCGCGCCTTTGAACCGCCGCGTTTGCACGAGAAATAAACGATCTGAACCCCGTCCACGCCCACGATGTCTTCCTCGGGATCAAAACCGCCCTTGCTCTCGCCTACGTTCACCGACCAACGAAGGTCACGGAATTGACCACTGCGAAGCGCGGTGTCCACCACCGCGACCTCCCACCAGCCTCCCGAGAGGAGCGCGAGCGTGAATTGCACGGGACGGACGGCTGCGAAATAATCCTGAGGTGCGGGCCGGTCGCACTTGCTCAATGCCTCCAGCTCGGAGCGCGTGGAGTCGGGAAGATGCAGAAAAGCGCCATTAGCGCGTACTAGTCCTGCTTGGATGGCCAAGTCTCCTACTTCCGGTGGCAAGGCAATGGGTTTATCCAATAAGGATAACCAGTCAAGGGCGAATCGCGGTTCGCGACCGTTGGGACATAGGCCATCGATACCATGAATGGCCTGCCAGGTTGCGGCTTCGTCGTTGGGGCTCTTGAGGAAATATTGGGCGAGCGGTAAGAAAGGCCTCCAATTTTGGCCACCTGTGACGCGCTGGCGCCCGTTCGCCACCGCAATGGCGTTCACCGTGAGGACCTTTTGGAGCGGGGTGAAGCTGAAGTCATCGCCCAGAACTGTGTTGAGCTTTGGGCCGGTATGACCGTCGAGAAACCGTTGGTGGTCCGTGTCCACATAGAGTGAAACCGCCTCCTCTCGCATTGCGGCCTCGTAGGCTCCGATTGACATGAGCTTGGTGCCGCCGGTGAAATTGACGACCGGCGTACATCTCTGGTCCTTGGCCTCAGCTATGGAACGAATGACGGCGAGTGAAGTCTCGGTGATAGATGGCATCTCGGTCAGGCAAATGTTGTCCAGTTCAGTAATGACCTGCGCCTGCCGGGCTGCTTCGATAATGTTAGCTGAGCGCGCCGCTGTTTTGGACGTAGCGAGGTGGTAAACCCTGTCAGGCTTTAGCGCAAGCACCGGAACAAGATTCTGCATGGTTTGCTCGGAAACGAGTTGTATGAGAGCTAGAGGTGAGGGCATGGGTGAATTTGGATTTGTGAGTTGCGATTTCTTCAAAGCCACCGCGGGTCCAGCGGTGGAATGGGATTGGCCTCGCGCGTGAGGTCGAGCCCGAGGAATTCGGCAGCGATTTGTTTCATCGCGTTGAAGCCGTCCTCGCCAACGGGACTGACGCCGTGGGCGAGGATGCTGATGTTGCGCTTCTCAGTGGCTTGGCGCCAACGGCTTTTGGTTTTCTTGGCAGCGTCCATGGCGTCGAAATCGGCAACGATATTAGCGGCCCGTGGATTACCGAGCCGATGCAAGACGCTAGAGTTCTCTTCTGAAAAAATGTGTTCATGCTCAGTGGATAGCCTCGCCCACATTTGCAATTTCATTGAACAACTCGTGAGAAAGCCGCACTTCACGCGCAGAACGCCCGCGTTCCTCTATTCTTAAACGAGTGGCTTCCGGCAAGAGTTGATCGCGCAGCAGCACAAGGACAACGCGATATTCCTTGGCTATGCGAACTATTTTGAATCGAACCGGGCTGGGATAACGGTCATTCCAAGTTTCGCGCCCGCTATCTGAATCACACCAGCGATACTTCGTTTGGAGCTTGGGTCCATTTCGGTAGTTCTGTGCCAGCGGCAGACCCAAGGCAGGCCGATAAAGGATCAGGTCCGGTTGGGGGTTAAGGGCAACGTCATGATCGTTTTGCCCCCACTTCAAGGGCGTTCCCGTAAATCGAGACGTTCCTAGTCGCGTTCGCCGAAACCACCGAGCGGCCTCGGCTAACGCCTGGCGCCCTGAACCAGCAGCAGCCGGAAGCAGTCGCACCGAAATCGAATCGGGAAGGAATTGGAGTTCACGGGCAAAGGTGGCTGCGGTCGCGAAGTCCTGGCCTAACGGCCATACACTTCCGTATCCTCGCGTACTGCGCGAACCAAAGGCGCCAAGAAGGCTGAACGCTTTGATGGCCTGTAGCAGAAAAGCATTAAGAGCCATCCGTCGAGACAGCGCTGGCGGCAGCCAAGACAATTCAAGAACAAACGAAGCGGAGGATTCCTTGCTGGGTTGATAAAGAACTCCACGCTTTTGCTGCGAGTCCTTAGTCGGACGCAACGGCCAAAGAAAATACGCTTCCGGTTCGGAAAGAGCATCGTCACCCTTCTTTCCGGTATAGTCTTCCAGGTTTTGAACTGCCAGGCGCGCGCGCCAAGAAGGCAGACTAAGCGCGACACATGAGGCTCGCGCGCCGAAGGCATCGGTTTGCCCAAAGATTTCTTCATCTAATCGCTGACCGGGAAATAGCATTCGAAGCCAGAACCGAAGTTGCCCCCTGAAAGTGGGCACACGTAGTTCCGCCTGCTGTTGGTTGGCGCCTGTAGCCCAAGCAGGGGTGAGTATTTCCAACTGGATGGTCTGTGGTCTAAGGTTCATAGGCCGGCTAATTTAAGGGCTTGAATTCGTTTCTTCCCCTTCTCGTTTGTCCATGATTTCAGCAACTCCTGCCCGGCAGCGGACCGGAAGTAGCGAAGAATCCACTCACGTTCCTGATCCGGCTTTCCCGCGATTTCACGAGCTGCAGCAATCCAGTCGTTCTGATTGGCGACATATTCGGCGAAAGCCCGTTCCTCTGGCGGAAGTGCTTTTCGGCGAGCTTCTTCCTTTGCGTCAACCTTGGCCTTCTCCAACTCGCCCTTTCGCTCTTTGGCCAAGTCTCTAGTTCGTTTCTGCTCCTCGTTGTTCAAAGGGCGAAACCGCCCATATCCAGCAGCGGTCTTGGCTCCCAAACCAGTGGAGCTCAGTGATGCGATCAACCACTCCTCCGTTTTTAGCAGCAGTTTATCTGGCATTCTTGCACCAGGTTTGGCATAGAAAATGAATTCCCAGATCGAGTTCGAGGCCCAAGCAAGGAAGAGGTTCGGCAAAATACGGCCTCGGCCGTTGTCCGGGTGAGGCGTTACAATGTCCGGCTCAGGCCGAGGGAGATTCTGGGGGTCCGCCGGAAATCCGCCGACGAAAATGATTTCCCCGCAATTTTTGGAGCCGACGCGTGTATCGTCGCCGAATACGAGTAACGCCAGCGAGGACTCGAATTGGTTCCGTTCAGCAAGGAAAGATCCGCCGGTGTTAAAGCCAGCCTGGGGATTCAGGTTGGCCTCCCAACAAGCCCAAGTGCTGAGAACACCTTTGAGAGCAGTTCCCGGAATCAATGGCAAGCCGGTTGTGTGGTCGCAATACAGGCCGACATTTTCAAGGACGCTACCGCGACCAAGGTGGAGCAGCAGACGTCCATCCGTTGCCAGGGCAATTCGCCGAAATCTCTCATGGCCGTGCTGAGCCTCCAAAGCATCCAACCACTTTAACTTCGCTTTGCAGACCTCGGTGAGGCACGCTCGCACTCTTTCGCTACGGAAGAGGTCGCATACGTCCAAGAGGGCTCGAGTTTTGGAAGGAACCTTGTTGCTGTCAAGCTGCCCTTCTCCATTGCGTTCAAAAGAGAATTTATCCAAGAAAAGCTGCCAGGCATCAACGCCAGACCGCGCCCTGATGGCGGAGCGAACGGCAGCACTGGTGGCCAAGAGGTTGACGTTTAGACGCACAGGCTCAGACGACAAAGCGTTTAAGGTAATTCAGAAATGCCAACGCCTCGGCGGTGGCGCGGCGAAGTTGCGAAGCATCGGCAGCTAAAGCCAGCTCCCTTACCATGTCTTCAGGGGATTTGGACTGCTTCAGAATGCCCTCATTAGTTAGATGTTCCACCAGCGCAGCGGCAATTTGGAATTCGCCCTGATTTTTCGGTTTGCGCAGTTGTGTTTGCTTATCTTCCTTGTTCTCGATGGCATAGGCCAGTGCGGGGAGGAACCCGTCCGTGCGAATTAGCATTGGGAATCCGCTGACAACATTGCCTTCGTTTTTTCCGCGAAAATTTTCGCCTTTCGATTCGTCTTTCTTTTTCCGTTTGAGCGCAATGGCGGCACGGCGTTGAGCAAGAGTCTGGAAATTCATTGTAGTTCCTCCCTTTTGGTTTCGCAGAGGCCGTGGCCGGTGGTTTCATCGCCGCCAATCTGGAGTATGGGTGGCTGCTGGTTGGGGTCTTCCCCGTCTGGCAGCAATTCACCGAGTTTCGCGTTTGCGTCGAATTCGGTGGGTGAACCGTTTCGGCGAGGTTGCAGGACGGTGAGCACGCTGTAGAACAGGGTCTCGCAAGGGACGTTTTCCTGGTTAAACAGCGCGCCATCTTCCACCGTGCGGCTCGCCGGGTCGACCTTGATACGCGCCACGACCTCGGTGCAAGTAGTGACGAAATGCTGAAAATTTTCGTCGTGAACGATGGCGAGGCGTGAGGAGAGCTTGTGAGTCCAAAGGGGGTCGGCGGCGAGACCCTTTAGTTTCTTCAACAACTCTTGATTGTCCGATTCAGGCTTGAGGGGACAATCAAGCTTCATCGCGTATTCCTCCAGGACGACCTGGCCATTTGCCACCAATTCCGCGCCTGCAATTACTTCGTCTTTCGGTGGTTGTGGAAGCGTAAGCAGTTTGCCATCGGGGTGCTTCAAAATGCCAGTGTCCCGCTGGAATCGTTCCAGGACGGCGGGACAAGTGAGCCAGGCAAAACAACCGGCGAGTGAGCGGACCGGGAAGGCGAGGATTTTGGCCTCCATGACCCAAACGCAACCGGCGTTGCTGACCTGGCCATCGCCTTCTCCTTCCACAGCACCGAAGAGCAGCTTGGCTTCATCGGGAATCGCCTTGGCTCTGGCGTGCTTGCCGTTTTCGAAAATCTCCCGCGCACGTTGCAGAAGCACGCCTTTGAGGCTGCTCGCGGGAATGATCGGGAAGCCGGTGATGCGCTCGCGCATGATGGGGAGGTCCACCACATCCACCGATGTGCCGCTGCCCACATGCAAAGGCGTGTGGGTGTATAGGGTGAGCAGGTGTCGTTTCACGTTCATGGTCATATTTTACTGGTTAATGAGTTATTCGATCAAAATGCGGACGTCCAGGGACGTATGTGGGTTAGGTCTGCGACCTGACAGTGTTGGCTTGCTCCGCAAGCCGGTGCCGAGGTCGGACGGACCGGGATGTGACTGGGAGCCGGAGGCTCCTGGAACCGGCAGACCGGAGGTCGGCCCCACGGGTGGATTTGGGGATTCATCGAAACATCTCACTGGCCAATGCCTCGGTTTTGATCGAACTTGGGTGCATCTGAACGTCGAAGCTCACGAGGCCGTAGCCACAACCCTTTTCGCCGTAAAAATCCGAGCGTGGTTTCCAATGCAGGCGCTCGGCAAGGGCACAGCCCGTGGCGGTGTCCTCGCAAAGAAAATAGAACACGGAACCTGCGGGCACGGATAGTTGTGTGGGTTTGGCGCGCTGCTCGGCAACGTCCCATCCCGACACCGCGAGCGGCTTGCCGTGGCACCACGAAACAAGATGTACCCGACCGGGAAGATCGAAGCAGACGCGCCCCGGCGTCAGCAGGCCTGACGGACGGTCCTTGTTCGTATCCCAGCACCAGCCCGGCAGACTGCCGCGCGCGAAGATGGCGGGGGTAACGAGCACCCATTTCAGTAGGCATGGGCCGATGCCGCTTGGCGAGGGCGGAGCCTTAAAGATTGGATCGGCGAAAGGATCAGTGAAACCGCCGGGCAACGTGTCTTGCCGCCAGATGCGAGCCAAACGACGCTCGCCGCCCAGCAGAAGACAGTTCAGCATTTGTGCTTCGACCGTTTCGTTGTTGACGGCTTTCTCCAAATGCAGTTGCACGGCGAATCGCGTTCGCGATTGCGGTCGGAGGTAGCTCCCGGCGTAGAGCTGGCCTTCCATGGAGGCGAAGCTGCCGGGATCAATCTGCACACCAACTCGGTGCTCCGCCTCCCAGAGTTCGCTCTGAGGTGCCGGCTGAAAGAATTGCTGTGCGCCGTCGATCCGGCCTTCGAGATAGCTACGGTATTGATTAACGGTCCACCAACCGTGAAGCTGGGAGCACTTATCGGGCGGGGTCACCGCGACGGAAAGGCACTCGGGGCAGAATTCGTAGGATTCTCTCTCTGGCATGCCTGTTGAATTTTGTCGCCAAAGTTGCAAGCGTCGAAGAGCGGTCGGAGGAGATTCGGGGGCGGCGCCGGGCGGATATTCCCAGGCGACATCCAGTGGCACAGGTAGCAGCAGGCCACGCGGTTTGCGGGACTGCGGATCATCCGAATCGAATTCCTGCCAGGGCAGCGGGCCTACTGTGCGGAGCGACCGGAAGGCGCGGCTTGCCACCCAGCGACAGTTCTCTTCCGGCCATTGTTGATCATGCCAGTTGCCGCGCCTTGGCGCCTTGCGGGGGCGGCCTGGTTCTTTCTTGCCCTGCAGAGCGTGCTCGCCTGCGATTAGCAGACTGGCGCGGAATGCCTCATGGAGCGTGCTGGGGAACGGCATTCGGCAACCGGAACCTTTGCCTTGTCCGGCGGACATAGGAACAGCGTCGCGGAAGAAGAGGACGTCGGTGGCTTCAAGCAAAACGGCGGTCATATGGGGGAATGAGTTTCGGGTTTAACCAGACGACTGACAAAAGCCCAAGTCATCCAGAAGTGAAGGTAATCGCGAGGAGAAAGGGCGCCCGCGAGCTTTGTAGTCCATTCCTTCGCGAGCAGAATGGCCTGTTCACTTTTGAGTCCACCTTGCTTCCGCAGCGTGTGACAGAGTTCGGCTCGGGCTGCATCGGAAAGAGTGGTGTCCCACTTCTGCGCGTATCGTGCGCCTTCCGCTGAACCCCCCTCGATGATCAGCGGCTTCAGCAGTTGGGTGTATCGGTAGGCAAACCGGTTGCTGAGGTCGCAGACGCCTTCGTTGAGTTCGCTCCACACTGCGATCACGCCAGATGCCCACTGAGCCCGAAAGCCCACTCCCTCGCCCGACCGTTTATGGGCCATCAAGCAAAAGGCGCCCTTGCCTATGACAGACTTGGCGTACTTCTCGGCGTCACGGGCGGCTTGGATGACATCCTGCATGGGCGAGCGAACGTGGCCGATAGCGATGCCCACCGAAGCCGTTGCGGCCGGCCCCATGAGGAGCAGAGGCCAATTGGGCTTCAAGTGCTCTGCGCGCCCAACATCGGCGCGTTCGGATCGGCGCAAAGTGATGAAGCCGGGGACAGGGGGCGAATAATCGAATAAGTCCCTTAAAATCCGTTTTACTTCCAAAGAGGCGTGTGCATCCGGAGCTTCCGGAGACACGCCGCGGAAAGCAAGTTGCAGGGCTTGCGCACAATCAAGCGCGTTGGCTGCCGGCGCCATCGCCAGGACATCGTCCCCACCCGCATACAGGAGTTGACCGCCGAACATTTCAACAATCGGTCGAGCGCAGTAGAGGCTGAAGTTGGCCAGCGCCTCTGAAATCGAGGCGTGATAACCAGGCGATAGTGGGCGCTTGACTTTCTCCGCGTTGGGCAGTCCGGGTTTGCCATTTTGCCAGCGTTGCCGGAAGTAATCCTGAGCTTGAGACGCTAGGGCGTTGAGCAGAGGTGGCGCTTTGGCCCCACTAAGCCACTGCCCCATGTCATCGCCGTCCATGGCCAGAACAGCGTAGTATGACTCCTCTGGTTTGAGCGCCTCCAATTGCTCGTCGGTTTCATCCCAGAAAATTGCATCTCTTCTGCCTGAAGCGATTTCGATGACTGAACGACAATTGCCGCGCAACCACTGGCAAACGCCGAAGTCGAAATATCCGTCGGGTGTATCTTCACGAGTACTCAAGTATGCGCGCGCCCAAAGGCGTTTAATCACAGTGAGAGCACCGTAGTTAAGATGAACTTGCGCTGCCAGTCGTCCGAATCCGGGGCGACACCGTCGAGGGCGCTGACGAGCTTGTCTTCCATAACGGCGGCAGTAGGGGGCATCTTCGCGGCAGTGAGTTGCCCCCCCGCCTAAGGGATGACGGAATTCGCAGTCATTCGCCGCCCAATCCACTCGCAACCCTGACCTCGTCGGCTCCGGAAAGATCAACCGATCGGCAGCCGATGCCTGCCAATCGGATTCTCGCAGGAGGTCCTTGAACGCATCCGGCGGAAGGCCGAGCCGGTTAAGGAAGGAATCACGTTGTTGTTCGTGGTTGGCTATGCCTACAGGCTTATGCGGAGGATCATGCAGGAATGCCAGTAGTTTTTGTTTCCAGTTTACCATGGGTTAATTCAAGGTCTTGAAGGCAGAAAATATGTCCAACGTAACCCGATTAGTAGAACAAAGACCGCAGTGGACGTTCTGAGGGCAAGTTCAATGGCGATTCGTCGAAGTCGGAAATCATGATGTATTGTATAATTCCGAGACCCGTGAAGTTGCAAGCTAAAAAACAAAACTAAGCCTGGATAACCAGATTTGTATGTTATGCGAGCCCGCAACTCAAGTCGTGAGACAGGAAAATCATGTGTTGAAATAGTGTATCAGGAGTCGAAGGGCAAGCTGGGACCAGAGTTCGAAGCGATCGAGTTGCCAATCGCCAGCGCCGATTTCGCCAGGGTATAACCAGCGCAGATGCTTGAGCTCCGCACCGGGTTCGCCGGTAATGACATCGGGCTCGTGCAGGAACACCGCGCCCAAATGGACACGGCCAACGTCCGAGAGGCTTTCGTGGACCAGACCGAGGAAGCGCGTTCGTCCGGCGGCGGCGCCGGAGAACTCCTCCGTGATTTCGCGGTGCAGGCCGTTCCATAGCCATTGCCGCCAGCCGCGGTTGGCATCGTTGGCGGCAGGGGCACCATCGGCGGGATTGATGTGGCCGCCGATACCGAGCGACCAGCGCCCATGCAGGCGCGCCTCGGAGCCTTGCCGAGGATAAGCTGCCAAGGCGCCACTGCGATTGCGCAGTAGCACATAGGGAATCCATTGTTTGTAGGCCGGATCGGTTTCCGCCTGCGCACGCGGCAGCCAGAGAGGCGGCAGTTGGGCCAACTCATTAAAGAATTGATCTTCGGCTATCGACACCGACCCGGACCTGGGCAACCACTCAGCCGGCAGGCTCAAGGTGGCGGAGCAGAGGATGAGTTCGGGCGAATGGCTCATGGACGCGAGATTGTGGCGGAGCATTGAGCGAGCAATCGAGAGCGCAACGGTGGAGATACAAACGCGGTATCG
>JAMCZD010000352.1 GCA_023473405.1 Candidatus Omnitrophota bacterium | reverse complement strand
AAAGACGCGGTCCACGTCCGCCTGGTGTTCGGGTATGCACAACTGGCTGAACTTATGTCGATGGACTTCCTGCAGGGCATAGCCCGATACTTGTTCGGCGGATTTGTTCCAACTAAGAATGCGGCCGTCGGGATCGGTTGATAGAAGAAACTCGCTGGCGCTTTCCACCACGATGGCCAGATGGCGTTCCGTCCGGCGGATGTCTTCGCTCAGGCGGGTTTGTTCGGTGACATCGTCCATGAGCAGCATCACCCGGTCGACTGAGCCATTCCAGGCCAGGGGCAGCACGCGATAGTAGTAGATGCGCATCAGGCCTCCCGGCGCGCGGTAGATCATTCTTTCCCCGAGTGTCTGCTGGTTCTGCTGGAAAGCCATCTGTATGCGGCGAACGAGGTCGAGGTTGTCCAGGAGCGGAGGGGGGAAGACCTCGGGCAGTTTGCGATTGAGGGTGTCGGCCTCGGACCGCTTGCTCTTTTCAAGGAAATTACGGTTGGCGGACACAATGCGAAAGCTGCGGGAGATGAGCAGCACGGAAGACGGAATTGCGTTCAATAGAACCTGGTAAAGGTCCTTGTAACGATTGGCGCTCGAGCGGGAAACGCGGCGCATAGCTATCCGGTGCGGGAAGCCGCTGGTTTCAGCGGTTGCCCGATGGCCGGCCCCAGGTTGGGACAGAAGCTGTAGGGTGGCCAGGGACCCGACAAATCAAAACAAAGCCCGAACGGTGTTTGACTCGCGTTGACCTGGTCCAGTTTGGTCCGAAAAGCACAGGCGTTACCGCGCGGAACGAGAAATGCCCAATTCGAAAAAGCCGGCTGCGCTTTGTCACCGGCAGCCGGCAATGCAACCGGGAAGGTCCTGAAATCCGAGGCCAACCGGCACAGTTCTTCGGCGACTGTCCGGCAAGTAGATTCAAGGAAGAGGCTGCACTGGTCGCGCGCCTGGCGGCGGAGACGCTGCTCATGGAGGTAACGTTGTCCTGGCGTGATGGGCAGCGTTGAAGCCTTTGCTTTGGCCCTGGCAAACAATGTCTCCTCGGCTTGGCGCCGGTGGCATCGACCCTTGAGGGCCCATTCTTCAAGGCCCTCAACCTTATTCAGGAAGGAGACAATAATCTCCTGGTGTTGAAACAAGGTGTCGCGCAAGAAGCCAAGAGAGGTAAACAATGTGCCGAAGCGGGCAGGCAGGACTGGCGCAAGCGCAAGGACGGCGGTAACTATTTCCTGGTGCGCGCAGGCGCGTGGCCCGAGCCAGGCCAAGTCTGCCAGGTGAGCCTCGGCTTGCGGTCCGCAGAACTCGTCGCGTTCGACGAAGCAGAGCGCCGCTGCAACTTCGCCATGCCGCCACATAAAGGGAGTCTGCCGCCCATTCACCCCTTTGCCGCCCAGGTTGGCCAGGGTGCCCTCCGCCGTCTCGCCCAGTTCCGTGAATCCTGGTTTCGCCCGGGTGAAACCGTAGAGATAGAAGACGTGATTTTCGGGGGGACACATGCGTTTGACTAGCGGGCTTGTTTTTGGCTTAAGTCGCTCAAGGCCGCCTCGAGGTCTTCGGCTTGGATGCGCACGGCGACCTTGTCCGCACGCTTTGAGCCTGGTCCAGAATCGGAATCAACGCGCTTTTCCTTGGCTTTCGGCGAGGGTGTGGATTGGGAGGCGGGAGGGACTTGTGACTCCAAGGCGCGCCGAACGGCCCGAAGGGCGGCTTGATTGCAGAGTGAAGCGATGTCGGCGCCGCTGAATCCTTCGGTTCGAGCGGCCAGGCCGGCCAGGTCGATGCCCGGTGCCAATGGTTTGCCGCGGAGATGGACGGCAAATATTTCCTTTCTGGCATCGCCTTCCGGCAATTGAACTTCCACGATTTCGTCAAATCGTCCCGGTCGCAGGACGGCTGGATCTAGACGGTCGACGCGATTGGTTGCGCCGAGCACCAAAACGCCTTTGAGTTCCTCGATTCCATCCATTTCAGCCAGGAACTGGCTAAGGACACGGTCCGAGACGTAGGAGTCCGACGAACCCGATCCACGCGCCGTGACCAAGGCGTCGACTTCGTCGAAAAAGACGATGCAAGGCGCGGCTTGGCGGGCCTTGCGGAAGGTCTCGCGAATCTGGCGTTCTGATTCACCGACATATTTGGAAAGCAGGCTGGGGCCCTTGACGGCCATGAAGTTCACCTGGCCTTCAGTGGCAATTGCCTTGGCCAAAAGTGTCTTGCCGCACCCCGGCGGGCCCGATAACAGGATGCCCTTCGGCGGGTGCACTCCCGCTTTTTCAAATAGAGAGGGATACTTCAGCGGCCACTCGACGGATTCCACCAGCAGGGACTTGAGTTTGGCCAGGCCGCCGACGTCTTCCCAGTGGACATTCGGCACTTCGACAAATACTTCCCGCACTGCCGAAGGTTCAACTTCATGCATGGCCGAAAGGAAATCGGCCATGGAGACTTCCAACTTGGCCAATTGCTCATAAGGTATTTGCGTCAATGAGAAATCAATGTCATTGAGAATCCGGCGCAGGCTGATCATGGCTGCTTCGCGGCACAATGCCTCCAGGTCGGCCCCAACAAAACCATGGGTGATCTCAGCCAGGTGATCCATGGCGACGTCCTCGCCCAACGGCATGCCCCGGCTGTGAATTTCCAAAATGTCCAATCGCCCGTGGCGGTCCGGGATCGGGATGAAAATCTCGCGGTCAAATCGCCCCGGCCGCCGCAAGGCGGGGTCCAGGGAATTGGGGATATTGGTGGCGCCGATGACGATGACGTTTTGGCGCTTGGTAAGACCATCCATCAAGGCGAGGAGTTGAGCGACAACGCGTTTCTCCACTTCCCCGACTACCTGTTCACGGCGCGGGGCGATGGCGTCGATCTCGTCCAGAAAAACGATGCTTGGTCCTTGGCGCGTTGCTTCTTCGAAGATTTTGCGCAGGTGGGCTTCGCTTTCGCCGTAGAATTTATGGATGATTTCCGGGCCGCTGACGGTGAAAAAGTGCGCGTCGGTTTCGTGGGCAATGGCCCTGGCGATGAGGGTTTTGCCGCAACCTGGCGGGCCGTAAAGAAGAACGCCCTTTGGGGGATCGATGCCCAGGCGCTCGAACACCTCGGGGTAGCGCAGGGGGAGTTCGATCATTTCGCGGATGCGCTGCAACTGGGATTTGATGCCGCCGATGTCCTCGTAGGACACGCTGCGGGTGTTTTCCTTGGCCGCCGATTTGCCCACCACCAATTGGGTAGTGGGATTGATGAGGACGGGTCCGGACGGATTGGTGGCCTTGACCCTGAACTCGGCGCTGCGGCTGCCGAACAGCGTGGCTCGGACGCGGTCGCCTTCAAGAGCGGGCAGACCATCGAGCAGACTCCCGATATAGGCAAGGTCGCGGTCGGTTGGGGTGATGGTCATCGGCTCCAAGGTAATGCTTTGGGCCGGGCGGACCGGCATTTTCCGAACCACGACGGAGTCATCGAGGCCGGCCCCGGCGTTCTCGCGGGTGATTCCATCCAGTTGAACGCGTGATTGGCCGCGGAGTTCCTTGTAAGCCGGCATGACCTTGCATGCAGTCGACCGTTTTCCTTTCACTTCAACGGTATCGCCGATTGCCAGCCGCAGTTGTTCCATGTCCTCGGGCCCCATCCGCGCCAGGGCACGTCCGACGTCCTTGGCCAATGCCTCGGTGACTTTTAATTTAAGCGCGCCGTTATCTTGGTTCTTGGTGCTCATAGGTTTGTTTAATGCAGCTTCGTGCGGAGCCGGTTGGACCGTTCTTGCCGGGCGCAAGGCAGCAAAAGATTGGGGAGCATGGCAAGTATGCAGTGGCTGGCTATCGCGGGCACTTGATCTCCAGCACGCCGTTGTTGCTGGTCAGGGTGATTTTTTCTTTGTCGAACGAACCGGGCAATAGAATTTCCTTGCGGTATTTCTTGTCCTTTTTTTCGGCGGAAATAGTCAAGACGTCGTCTTTGAGGTCAAGCCGGACATCGGCGGCGCTGACCCCGGGCATCTCGGCGATAATTAGCAGGCAGTCATCCTCCTCAAAAAGGTCCACCACAGGCTCGCGGATTTCCTGAACAACAGTCTTTCCTGATTTTTTGTCTCGGCGGATATTGCCGAAAGGTTCCACTTGTGGGCTTTGGTCGCCCAGGCCTACCTTGACGGTGAATCCATAGATTCCCTTGACTTCATTGCCGGAGCCATGGATTTGGCCGGTGCGGCGGAGTTCGTCACCGGTTTCAGCCAGCTCACCCAGTTTTTCCACCAGGCCGGATAATCCTTTGAGGATACCCAGGCCGAAGTCAAAACTGCCATCGGGGAGTTCGTGTTTACGCTCTTGCTTCTTTTCCATAACATTCCATTGGGTTGGTGTATATGCCGTATTTCTTCAACTTTGACTGGATCGTCTTATAATCTATTTGCAGCAACCGCGCTGCTTTGGCCTTGTTTCCACCTGTCTCGCGCAAGACTTGCCGGAGGGTGTTTTGCTCTACGACGAAGGTGTTTTGTTGGACAATTTCCTTTAGGGACATTGACTTGTCCGGGCTGGGACTGTACTTGGCGACCGTTGGGATGGTTGGTTCTGGAATGCCCGTTGCCTGCTGAATATCGAGTTGGTCTTCCCTGATCCAATCCTCGGCCAGGAGAACCGCGCGGCGAATGGTCGATCGCAGTTGCCGCACATTGCCGGGCCAAGTATAGCTTCGCAAGGCAGCCGCGGCCTCCTCGGAAAAGCCCCTCACCTGCTTGTTCAATTCCTGGTTCGTAATCTCCATGAACCGCTTGGCCAGGTACAGAATGTCTTCCGAACGTTCGCGCAGGGGCGGGATGCGCACGGAGAACTCATTGAGACGGAAGAATAGATCTCGTCGAAAATTGCCGGCACGGACGGCCGACTCGAGGTCTTCGTTGCTGGCGGCCAGCAACCGGACGTCCACTTGCACCGGCTTCGAGCCGCCCACGCGGTACACCATTTTCTCCTGTAACACGCGCAACAGTTTGGCCTGTGAACCCAAGGGGAGATTGGAAATCTCGTCCAGGAACAACGTTCCGCCCTGGGCGGCTTCGAACTTGCCGGATTGCAGGTGGTCGGCGCTGGTAAAGGCCCCTTTTTCGTGGCCGAAAAGCTCGCTTTCGAGCAGGGATTCAGGGATCGCCCCGCAGTCCACCGGGATAAAAGGTTTGCGTGCCCTGGGGCTGGCGCGGTGGATGGCGCGGGCAACCAATTCTTTGCCGACGCCGGTCTCCCCGGTAATGACCACGCTGAAATTGGATTTTGCGACTCGGCTGGCATCGGCGATCAGGCGGCCCACCGCCTGGCTTGGTCCCATTAGTTCCGTCAAGTCGCTCTTGGGCAGGATTTGACAGGACGGGTGCCGGCTGGCCAAGCGGCGCTCCCGCTCCTTGAGGGCCTGGTGGACGATTTGAATGATCTGCTTGTGCTCGAAAGGCTTGGAGATATAATCCACAGCCTGGGCTTTGATGGCTTCCACGGCGGTGGGGACATCGCCATAAGCGGTGATAATGATCACAGGCAGATCTTCATCCAGCGCCTTGGCACGCCGCAAGACTTCCAATCCGTTGATGTCGGGAAGCTTAAGGTCCACCATCAATACATCCGGAGCCGCCTGGCGAATTTGCCGCAAGGCCGCCAGTCCATCCTGAGCGGTCAAAGGGTCGAACCCCTCCCTTTTCATCAAACGACAAAGGAGATCACAGATCGCCTCTTCGTCGTCCACAATCAAAATCCTAGTGCCTGTTGTTTCCATGCATACTTCGATTCCGGCAAAGCGATGCCAACCTTACGCCCCATTTTTCTTGCGTGTTCGATGCTCCTCGCGCCAAGCGTTGCCGGAAACCCTCCCGGGCCCGGTTGATAGTCTGACTACCACAGGCTCCGGGCGGGCAAGCTCGATACCGTCCTTCCCGCTCGGCTGCAGTCGAGCACCATTACTCTATACCGGTTCCTAGTTTGAAAGCGTGCCTAAAGAACGGCGAATGACGCAATCAGGTGAATACCTTAGAAGTTTGGTAGGAAGATCAATAGTCCAATTGAATCAGGGCGATTTTGGGCTCAATAAAGGAATTCACCGAATGCAGCATTCCTAAAAACAGAAGCCCGGTCTCTCCCGGTTCGAGTGTCGCATTGATGCGGCTGGCAATAGCCTGGTCGCGTTGTTTCAACAGGGAGCGGCTGACTTGGATTTGTTGGTCCTTGGGAGGCGCGGAGGCGCTTTTTTCTTTTGAATCCAAAAGCTGTTTGACAAATTGATATTCTTGCACCAAAAGCTCAGCCGATTCCGTCCCCATAAGCGTGGCTCCCTTGGACATCAGGCGAAGCAGGAGTTGATGGTTGCGGCTTCCCGCATTGGCCAGGTCGTTGACGATCTCGGATTCTCGACCGCACACGGGCAGGCCGTCCTGGTAGAGGCGAACCTGGGGATAATTCAAGGCGCGCGCGCCGATGGCCTTTTCAATGCGGCGCCACAATTCCTCGATAGTATTGACCTTGCGTTCCCAGCCGGTTTTTCCCAGGGTCTGTATGGTCATTTGGCGAATGGTTTGGCTCAGTGCGCCCATGTCGGCCTGCGTATGAATGATAGGGATGAGGATGAGGGTGCGACAGGGTCCGTCCGGCGGGATTGGCTTGAGCGATTGGCGGGAGGGTTCGCCTGGGGTGACAGGTTTAGCTGGATTCATGGCTTGGTAAGGCATCGGGTTGGTGTGGATGGGCCGATGGGAGCGTGCTTTGAAGACACGCTTCAAGAGGCAAGTCCATCTGGTGCTTGCTTTTCCGCCTCCAGAACCTGCCGGAGACACCGGAATGCTTCTTGGACTTCTCCCCACTTTGAACCTGCTTCAGACCATTTGCCCGCCTTGGTCAGTTGTTCCAATTCCAGACACAGGGCAGCCAGGCGTTGAGAACCCAAGTTGCTGGCGCTCCCTTTAAGGCTGTGAGCGGTTGCGGCCAGGGCGACGGTATTCCGCTGGGCCAGCGAGTCCGCCATCTGACGGAGCCGTCCTTCGCCATCCCGGAGGAATAGATCGATCAACTCGAGGAGTGGATCGGGTTGGCCGGGGCGGCGCAGATCGCGCAAGCTGGCCAACGCTTCCGGGTCTATTATGCAACCTGAGGCATCGTTTTCGGAAGTGGTCTGACGCGAAGCGCAAACCTTGACGGCTCGTTGCAGCGCGGCCTGCAAATCCGCCAAGTGAACCGGTTTGCTGACGTAGTCATTCATCCCGGCATCCAGGCATTTTTCCCGGTCTCCCTGCAGCGCATTGGCGGTGAGTGCGATGACATAGATGGGGGAGCGCTTTGGGGTAGCCGGGTCGGCGGCTTCCTTTTCCCGGATGCGGCGGGTGGCTTCGTAGCCGTCCATCTGGGGCATTTGTGAATCCATCAGGACCACGTCGTAACGGGCTCGATCGAGGGCTTCGAGTACTTTCCGGCCATTAGGAACAGCATCGGCCGAGTAGCCAAGTTTTTGCAACTGGCTCAAGGCAACCTTTTGATTTACGGGATTGTCTTCTGCCAGGAGAATATTGATGTCTTTATGGCCGGCGGTGTCGTTCAGTGGCCTAGTGGGCAGAGCCGGTGTTGGTTTGGCGTTTTCCGAGGCAGCGTTTTCTCCGCCGCCAAGCACCATGGCCAGGCAGTCATACAGGCGCGATTGCTTGACCGGTTTCACCAGGCAAGCGGCGATGCCAACCGACTTAAGATCTTCCGGTTCGAGGTGTTGCCGCAGAGAGGTCAACATCACCAGTTGGACTGTGGCGATGGCCGGATCATCCTTGATGATGCGGGCCAAGGCCAAGCCATCCATCGAAGGCATTTGCTGGTCGAGGATAACCAGATCATAGGGACATCCGGCAACGCCCTCATGACGCAGGATGCGAAGGGCGTCTTCGGCGCCGGCGGCTTGATTGTCTTTCATGCCCCAAGCGGCCAATTGACGGGATAAAATTCGCCGATGCGTGGCATTGTCAGCGACAATCAAAGCTCGCAGCCCGGCCAGGCTGGCGCCTTCCGTGACCTCGGCCCGTTCGGATTGTTTTCCCAAATGGGCGGTGAACCAGAAGGTTGATCCGTGGCCCGCCTCGCTCTCGAACCCGATTCGGCCGTTCATCAATTCTACGAGGTGTTTGGAAATGACCAAACCCAAACCCGTGCCGCCATATCTTCGGGTCAATGAGCCGTCCGCCTGCATGAATGGTTGAAACAGCCTTGGGCGCAGGGCATCAGGAATGCCTATGCCGGTATCTGTGACACTGAAACGAATGACGACCTGGGCGGCGGTTTCGCGGATTTTCGAAACCCGAAGAACAACCTCGCCTTGGTCGGTAAACTTCACGGCGTTGCTTAGGAGGTTTACGAGGACCTGGCGCAGGCGGCTCGGATCGCCTCGCAAGCGTGTTGGCGTCTCGGGATGGAGCCAAGATATTAATTCGATGCCTTTGGCCTGGGATCGGGAGGCGAGCAATTCGACCGCGCCCTCGACTACTGTCAGCAAATCAAAGTCGATCGTCTCGAAAGTCAATTTGCCGGCCTCGATCTTCGAGAAGTCCAGGATATCGTTGATTACCGTCAACAAGGCATTGACGCTGCCGCGAGTCGTCTCGGCAAAGTCGCGTTGTTCGGCGGTAAGCTCGGTCTCGAGCAGCAGGTCGGTCATCCCGATGATGGCGTTCATAGGGGTGCGGATTTCATGGCTCATATTGGCCAGGAACTCGGACTTGAGGCGGGCCGATTCGAGGGCGGCGTCGCGTGCAAGTTGCAGTTCCGCCTCGGTCTGTTTCAGGGAGGTGATGTCCTTCGCGACGCCGATGGTGCCGATGATCTTACCGTCCTTGTTGCGCAGCGGCATCTTGGTGGTCAGGGCCCAGGTCACGCTGCCGTCGGGCAGGGTTTCCATCTCGGTCTTGCCGATGATTGGACGGCCGGTCCGGATGATCTCCTGTTCGTCACGGTAGAAACCCTGTGCCTGGTGTTCGGGGTGAAAATCAAAATCGTTCTTGCCGGCAATCTGTTCGGGGGACGAAAGGCCCAACCGATTGGCCAATGCCTTGCTGCCAACCAGGAATCGTGATTCGAGGTCCTTGAAATAGATGCTGTCCGGCACGTTGTCCAGCAAAGCCTGGAGCAAATCCCGCTGGTAGGCCAGTTGGTCTTCCGCATTTTTTAGATCGGTGATGTCCTTAGAGATGCCGAAGGTGCCGATGATTTCGCCGGATTTATTGCGCAACGGCATCTTGCTGGTAAACGCCCAGGTCTGCATCCCGTCGGGCCAGGTTTCCTTTTCAATCTTGCCTATGATAGGCTGGCCAGTGCGCATGATTGCCTGTTCATCCTCGAATGCCAGGCGGGCGTGTTCCTCGGTAAAAAAGTCGAAATCAGTCTTGCCCATCGCCTCGCTCGGATCGCCAAGGTTGAAGCGGCGCGACAGGGGGAGATTGATCTTCAAGAAACGCGATTGGGCGTCTTTGAAATAGATATAATCGGGCACGTTGTTGATGAGCGTGCGCATCAACTCGCGTTCATGGGCCAAGGCTTCTTCAATCCGCTTGCGCTCACTGACATCCCAAAAAACTCCCTGAATTCCAATCGCCTTGCCTTCCGCATCCAGGATTGGAGTCTTGACGATGTGCGCGAATATCTTGTTGCCGCCTGGAAAATTGTGGGCTTCGATGATGTCCAAGGCCCGCCGCGATTCCATCACGCGACGATCGTCCCGATGAAATTTTTGGGCCAATTCAGCGGGGAAAAAATCGAAATCGGTTTGCCCGACGATTTCTTCGGGCGATTTTCCCAGCGTGGCGCAGAAGCGGTGATTGGCGAATGTGTACCGGCCCTGGGCGTCCTTTCGAAACAGGTTCTGCGGTATGCCTTCAACCAGCGACTGATAAAACGCGTCCGAATCCTTCAACGCCTCCTGGATTCGCTGCTGCTCCGACAAGGCGCGCGAGAGTTCGACTGAATTTCGCCGCGCTTCGAGCTGAATCATGACCTGGCGGCTGAGGATGCGCAGAGTCTCGGCTTGCTCGGGCGCAAGTTGCCGGGGCACACGATCAATCACGCAGAATACACCCAAACCGAATCCTTCGTGATCGATTAAGGGTGTCCCCGCGTAAAACCGGATGTGAGGATCGCCTAGAACCATCGGATTGCCGGCAAATTGAGCGTCCGCCGAGACATCTTCAACCACCATCAACTCCCCCCGGCGCACCACGTGCTCGCAAAACGAAAACTCGCGCGGCGTCTCGGTGATCTCCTGGCCCACCTTGGACTTGAGCCATTGGCGTGATTCGTCCAGGAAACCGATTGCCGCAATGGGGGTGCCGCAAACCTGGGCCGCCAGTCGCGTCAAATCATCGAATGCATCCTCCGGCGGTGTATCCAGGATTTCATAACTGCGCAAGGCAGCCAATCGCGCAGCCTCATGATCAGATCGTGTCAAAGGATGAATGGGGTGAAGATTCTCGGATGGATTCTCCCGCGAGATTGAACGCAAGACAGACCTTCTCCCCGATGATCGGCACCGGTTGATGCCTGGCTTCCACCCCCGGTTGCCCCCCGCGCATTGGCACGTCTTGTTATCACTGTTTTAACGTACAAATCTCACAGAGGACCCGCGGCCGGTCAAGCGTCGATCGGCGGCCAGGCAATCGGTCAACAACCCTGTCTCGATCCCAGCTCACGCCACGGTCCGTGGATCACGACCGGACCATGACGAGAATCATCTTGAAACGCTTGAGCGCTTTGAGCGCGTGGGGTTGGTTGGCGGGCATCAGGATGATTTGGCCTGCCTGGACCCGGTGGGCTTGTCCCGCGACACTGATCTCAGCCTCGCCTTCGACGACATTCGCGAGGGCGTCGAAGGGAGAGGTGTGCTCACTGAGTCCCTCTCCCTCGTCAAAGGCAAACAAGGTGACCTTGCCATTTGTCTTCTTGAGAATCTCGCGGCTAACCACTGCGCCGGCCTGGTAGTTCACAAGATCGACAACCTTAACAGGCTGAGCGCCCCATTCCATCGGGCTCTTCTTCGCGCTATCTTCCATAAAGCCAAGTTTAATTCCCTTTCTTGTCCGATTCCAGTGCCTCGAACGCATCTTCCGTAACCGGAAACATCGAAATCCGGAACTTGGTGCAGCCGTAGGGAACCAGAGTGACCTGATCCGAATCCGCATCTGTGACGACCGGTTTTGCCGGCAGCATGGTTACTATCTTCCCGGGCTGGAACGGCGACGCCTCGCCTTTGCCGACCGGTTCGTCAGGCAGTGCACGGCGGGTCACGGGCTTCCAATCAAAACTCCTCATGGGGACGTGCAATTTCAACGGCGATTCCAACGGCCAATTCCATCTGCCGGGCATCGGTCCGCGTTCGACCGTAATATCCGAAGCCGGGTCCTGCCCCTCCGCGTCCAGCGCATAATTCCAACGGCATGATTCGTCGGGCGAATTGGCGTCGGTAGTGTCCGGAATCGGCAACGCAAACAGGAGTGGCCCATAGCTGACCGTGGCATAGGGCGTGTCTTTGGCATCGTTGTCATGCCCCATTTTGACGCTAACGGCCATGGGGAACCGGAGGCGGATATTATCGCCCTTTTCCCAAACCCGCTCAATGCGCACAAAGCCGTCGGGATCGGCCGCGACATTGCAGGCGGAGTTGTTCAGGGTGATCTCGGGTTTGGCACACCACCCCGGAATCCGGAAGAGAAGCGGGAATGTGGCTTCTTGAGACGGATTCACCGTAATATCAATAAAATCATTGAACGGATAATCGGTCTTGCAATCCAATTCCACCGGCACATGGTTGGCCGCCAAAGCGGTGACTTTGCAAGGACCATAACATGCGGCGGCCAATCCGTTGTCGTAGGTAGCCAGCCACATGTGCGTTACGTAGTAAGGCAGCATGCGATTCAGACTCGCGGTGCAGCAAAGTGGCCAGTGTGTTTTCTGGTAAAGAAACGGACCGCCGCCGGGGAATTCCTTACTGATGCGGTTGGGTGCTTGATCATAAACGTGGCCCATGAAGTCGCGGGTTACGACGGCTGGCGCGGCATTGAAGAAGGCACGTTCCACCCGGTCCGCCATCAACCCCTGGCCGGCCACTCGCAGCAAGGTGATTTGGCTCCACATATAGGAGGACACGTTGCAGGTCTCGGTTCCCCGAAATGAACCGGTAGGCCCGAAGTTCTCGTCTCCGACCGGCACACCATAGGGTTGCATGCCGTCGTCTCCCCGTTCGATGATCGCATACCACCGGCAAGCGGCCTCGAGAAACTCGCGCTTGCCCGTCCATAGATAACCAATTGCCCATGGGATAACGCTTTCGTTGAAGTGGACCGTATGGTCTGGTTGTTTATACCAGGGAAGGTTCTCGTTGGGCATCCGGTTATACCAGGATTCATACAGTCTAACGATCTTGTTCGGCTCCGGTGTTTCAATTGCGTTCTTGGCATACAGATCGGTCAGCGCATCCTTGATCGCGTTGTTGCCGCTCCAGGTATAGGTTTCAAACGCCGCCCACGGATTCGACAGCGCGAATCCTTTACCTATCAAACTGGGATTGCCGCCGTAGGCCAGCACCAATGCCCGCAAGACACGTTTGTCTCCCGTGGCCGCGTAATAAGCGGCCAGGGAACGCCCCATGAAACCGTTAGTCCAGATGGGCCACTCCTGCGCCTCGCCGCCGTCTTGTTTGGCGGCCGCTTTCATGTGTTCGGGATTATTCTTGTCGAGCCACCACATGAACAAAATGCTGTTCGTGTTCATATGATCGACCACTACATCAAGACGGGCCCGGGCCTTCTTGATAGGCAAATCATCATGCAGCGCATAGCCCAGCCTGAGCAGGCCATCAAACCAGTAACCCCCGCCCTCATACGGCCAGGCCCCTTTCCACCAATACGATAGCTTGTCGCCCGTCATCTTGTAATCGGCTGCCCATGACTTCCGGAACTCGTCGTTGGTTTAATCCAT
>JAMCZD010000271.1 GCA_023473405.1 Candidatus Omnitrophota bacterium | reverse complement strand
CGACGGTGGCGATGGAGTTTGCGGTATCGTGAAAGCCGTTGATGTATTCAAACACCAACCCCATCAGGAGCACGGAACATATCAGCAACATACCGGCAAAGAGTGAATCCTCGCCGGGTTACGGTTGCATGAAGGTTCCGTGACAATCCGGTTACATCCTCGCCCGTCCCGTCTTGCGCCTACTCCCCAGACCGTGGGATAGAGCATGCGGTCTGGGGAGTAAAAGCGCGTTTTAGATGAATCGGGTTACGCCCGGCATGGCCATGGGAGCCGCTTCCAGCTTCATATCCCAGCTCAAATCGGCGGGCATCAGGTTTTCCTGCGAGTTAAGCGCCTGATCCCAGGAAATCTCCTCGCCGGTGTAGGCTGCCATGCGACCCATAATCGCCATCATGGTGCTGTGGATCATCCGGACGCCGTCGTTGATGTGCTTACCGTTCCGAATCGACGCAAAGAACTCGTCGTGCTCGGTCTGGTACATGTTGTTGCCGGGACCGTCATACTTCCAATTCTGTTCGCCGACGATCTCGGGCGCCCCGCCTCTGACCCCGATGAGGCCCGTGCCTTTGGTGCCGATGATGTAATCGGCGTTTTGATTGTAGCAATTGGCTTGCTGGCGGCTGCCCATGAAACCGCGCACCCCGTTGGCGTATTCGTAATTGACCTCGAAATGGTCGTAGATATTGCCGCCCGGGTTAGGGATTTGCCGTCCGCCGACCGCCACGGCCTTGAGCGGTGGAACGTCTTTCATGGCCCAAGCCATCTTGTCAACACTATGGACGGCTTGCTCGACCAGGCTGTCGCCGCACAACCACACGAAGTTGTACCAATTCAATAATTGCCATTCCAGCTCCGTCATGTCCGGTTTGCGCTCACTCAGAGACGGCATGGGGCGGACTGGTCCGGTATAATAGGTGGCGTAGATGGCGCGGATATCGCCCACGTCGCCGTCATGGATACGTTCGAAAATGGCCCGGCGAGCGTAATCATAGCGCCAGCAGAAACCGGCTACCAAGGCGATATCCTTTTTCTTGGATTCATCCACCGTGGCCAGCACGGAACGGACGCCCGGGGCGTCGGTGGCCATCGGTTTTTCGCAAAAGATATGTTTGCCGGCGTCAACCGAGGCCTTCAAATGAAGCGGGCGAAATCCGGGCGGGGTGGCGAGAATGACGACGTCCACATCGCTATCGAGGACTTTCCGGTATGCGTCCAGCCCGATGAAACAATGATCGGGATCAACCTTGACCTGGTCGCTCAACGGCTGGTTGGACTTTGGACTCACGGTCTTGTTGCCTTTGAGGGCTCCCAGGCTGGTCTGTAACCGGTTTTCGAAGACATCGGCCATGGCGGTTAGAATCACGTCGCCATCGGCATGCAGCGCCTGTTCCGCCGCCCCAGTGCCGCGCCCGCCACAGCCAATCAGGCCAAGACGCAAGGTGCCGTTGCCGGCGGCGGACGTAATTGCAGGAAAACTCAACTGGGATGCCAAAGCCCCGCCGACCACCACCGTACCCGAGGTTTTCAAGAATTGCCGGCGCGAGGTCGGTTGCGAGTGTGAGTAATTGGTTTTTTCGCTCATAATCAATTTGGAATTCGAATTCTGCCGTAACGAATAAACCGGCGGGGAAATGGCGTCAAGGACACACGCAAAAATTGGTTCAACCGTTGCGCACGAACAGCTTTCCCGGCAACTGCTTTATCAAACGCTTCATTTCCAGGCTTAGCAGGGCTACGGAAACCGCCGAGCTGGGCAGGCCGCTCCGGCGGATCACATCGTCGATGGTGATCTCTTCATTGCCGAGGCTGTCATAAACCTTCTGTTCATTGGGCGTTAGCTCCAGGGAGGGCAGCACGCCGGTTTCGGCGGGCGAAGGCGGACGGTTGCTGGGGGGAAAGAGATATTCAAACTCACTCAGGATGTCTTCGGCGCTTTCACACAGCTTGGCGCCCCGTTTGATCAACTCGTGGCACCCCTTGCTGCGCGGGGAATCGATCCGGCCCGGCACGGCAAACACCTGGCGCCCGTTGTCCACCGCCATGTTGGCGGTAATCAAGGCGCCGCTCGCCAACCCTGCTTCCACCACCACCGTCCCAAGTGTCATGCCCGCGACAATCCGGTTGCGAATGGGAAAGGTTTGCTTGTCGGCGGGGCGGTTGAACGGAAACTGGGTAATCAAGGCGCCATTGGCAGCGATGCGCTCGAACAAGGCGGCGTTTTCGGGCGGAAACACGAGGTTAATCCCCGTGCCCAACACCGCGATGGTTCTGCCTTGCGCGCTCAACGCGCCCTGGTGGACCGCCGTATCGATTCCACGGGCGCCGCCACTGACCGCCGTAACGCCGACGTAGGCCAATTGATAAGCCAGCTTGCGGGCCACCTCCAATCCATAATATGTCGCCAGGCGCGATCCCACCAACGCCACGGCGTTACGGTCGCGCTCGGTCAACCGTCCCTTGATGTATAATACGATGGGCGGGTCGTAAATCTGCCGCAGCAAGGCCGGGTAGTCGCTGTCTGCCCAGGTCAGAATTTGGCAGCCAAAATCGCGAATCCGCCCCAGCTCGGCGCTTAAATCCAAGGTCTTTTCCCACTTCACAATGGCCCCGGCTGTTTCTTCACTAATCCCCTTGACTTGAAGCAATTGCTGCCTCGAGGCCGACAGCACTGCGAGGGGATCGCCAAAAAAGTCGAGTAGTTGCCGCGCCCGCACCGATCCCACCCGTTCGATCATGTTCAGCGCAACGAATGCTTCCCGTGATTCCATGCGCATCGAATACCACGTCTGCAAGACCGGCGCAAGCCAGTGCGTGAGGGCGTGGGAGCGTGGAGCGTGGGAGCGTGGGAGCGTGGAATCCATGTCCCTTTGGTCCTTTTGGTCCCTTCAGGAACTATGCCAGTCTTCCAAATTCGCTCGAGCGTTGAACGTCACGCGTTTAAGAAACCTTCAACAACCCGTTGACAAACGCGGGTAATTGGTTACGGTTTCCTGCCTTGGTATCTACTTGAGAGCATTATATGCCGAATACGAAATCAGCAGAACGCCGCATGCGCAACAGCGCCCGCAAGCGACTCGAGAACCGGAGCGCGAAAACGCGCCTCAAATCCCTCGAGGGCAAATTCCTCGCGCTCGTGCAGGCAGGCAATAAAGAAGAAGGCCCCAAAGCCTTGAAATTGGTCAGCTCAGCCCTGGACAAGGCAGCCAAGTCCGGCGCGGTGCATTGGGCCAAGGCCGACCGCAAGAAATCGCGTCTGGCTCTCAAACTCAACGGCGTGAAATAGCCTGCCTTTCGCTTGACTTCATGCGCCGGACGGCGCAATGACACGCCGATTTGAATCCGCAACACCAGGCCGCCGCGCTTCGAAAGACCTTTGGTGGCGCAGGCCGGGGAATGTGAAGAGGCGTCTCGTTGTCCGGGGCGCTTGTGGAAATTAAAGCTGATCCGTAGTTCCCTTATCTCTGAATTATCACCGGCGTGCCGACGCTGACCAACCTGGCCAAAAACTCGGCGTTCCAGTTCGCCAACCTGAAGCATCCATGGGATTCGGTCCGCCCTACCATTTCGGGGCGCGGTGTGCCATGGATGCCGTACCCGGGCCGGTCCAGTCCAATCCAGGCAGTGCCTACGGGATTATTGGGGCCGGGCGGCAGGACCAGGCGTCGGCCCAATGTCCGGCCCTCCTCTGACTCTGGGAATATGTCCGGATTAAACACATAATTCGGATTATGAATCACCGAAATCACGTGCAGTTCCCCAATCGGACGCTTCTCGACGCTGCGCCCGATGCTGCAAGGGAAATGGATCAGCAAGCGGTTCTTCGCGTCGAATACCTCGAGGATTTTCCACGCCAGGTGGATGCGCACGTAAGCCGCCCGCGTTTTGGGCATCGGGCAATCAGCATCGGGGATGGTTATGATTGCGCCGGGGACAACGTGATCCCAGTCGATGGCCGGATTTAGCCGGCGGATGAAATTCGGATGCGCATGGCCCTTTTCGGCGACCAATTCCAGGATGGTCTCGTAATCCAGCCGGCGCCGCAGAGACTTGCCCAGCCAGGTGTGCGGGATATGCCCGAGACGGTCCAGGTCACCCTGGGTTACCGTGTATCGGGTCAGGGCCGGCGCGGACAGTATCAGCCGAGCGCAAGTCGCCTCGTCCAACTCACCGCTGGGGCGCAGGTCTTCGCTTTCCTGGAAGGCACGCAGCGCGGCCCGGGTTTGAAAGCCCGGCACTCCATCCAGCGATCCGGAAGAAATGCCCTGACGTGACAGGGCCACTTGCGCCTCGAAGATGTCCCGCACCGGGCGGGGAAACGGCCCCGAGTCAATGGTTATGGGCGGGATCGCGGTGTTCGTCACGTTGGACACCGGCGGTTCTTTGACCAAGGTCCTCTGGATTTCGCTTTCCGGCGCCGGAGGGACTATTCGGCTGTTGGTTTGAATAGCCGGCGAAACCGGGAAAAAGACCAGGGGTTTGATTGATTTGGATTTGACGACCTGGCCGGTCTGCCACCAAATCCAACCCGTTCCGGCCAACGCCACCGCCGCCAGTACCCAATACATCAGGCCTCCGCCCGCAACGCGTCCGGAGCCTTTGGCCCGCGATTTGATCGAACGGCGCATTGCGTAACCTAACCATTTCCCGGCACTTTTGGCCAGACATTCCGTCCGCAAATGTATAGCCATTTCCAGGGCGCCACACTACACTTTTGCCTTTAATGGATAATGAATTTGTTTTGAACGATCCGGAGGACGCGCAGGATTTCCTGGCATCGTTCGAACCGGATGCGCGGCTGGAAGGCGAGGCCTGTTTTCGCCAAGGCATGGTGGTTCAATCGAGATGCGACAAGCCCGGAATCAAATATACGGTCTGGGTTTTGGAAAAGAACCGCCATTGCGAAGTGGTCTTGTTCTACAACCACCAGAATGGCTGGGCCGCCGAGTGCTCCTGTCATCACCTCTTTGAATGCAAACACATCTATGCCGCCATGATGACCTTGCTGGCGGAAAACAACGTCGCCACGGTGCAGGCCCTCAGCTCGGGCAATTTGCGCCCCTCCGATGACGCCATCAAAGGCGCTGCACCCGCCCAAAGCTCCAAGCCCAAATCCCCCGGAATGGCCCTTGCCGACCAATTGCACCACGCCTTGGGCCGTTCGCTGCGAAAGCAGGAGCTGGATTTCTTGCGCCGCCTCGAAAAGGTACATGCCAACTGCCGGGCGAAGGGCGGTATAACGCGCTGGGACTTTTCCGACCTGAACCTGAACCTGGGCGGTTATAGCTGGGACGCCCTGCAAATCTGGCCGGCCTTTCCGCTTGACTTGCATACCTTTTGGCTATACCTCGCCCACACCGCCCAGGAACATAATGTCCCTCTGCCCGAGTTCATGCTGCCGGTTACCGACTTGTCCGAAATCCGTGAGCGGATCAAAGCCTGGCAGAGAGAGCGTGAAATCGAGCATTGGAAGAAAGCGTTGGCTGACAACCTCACCGGGCAGATCAGCCCGGGAGCACCGGTTCACAATGAAACGGAATTGCGCCTCAAGCTAACCGCCAAGAAGGCCCTGCTGGAATACAAGCCCCCGGGCAAGGATGACTTCGCCGCCATACAACCCAGGCAGTCGCGGCGGTTCCACGAGGATTATCGGCAGGGCTTGATTCTCCTTTCCCCACGGTCCGAGCTGCTATGGCAGGTTTTTGAACAACGGTTTCTCTATGGCCACCCGATGGAACTGGCATTTCATGACCTGGAGGGGCTGAGAGTCATCGGGCGCCTGCTGCGTCACCAATACCTGGCGGACCAGGTTGTTACCGAAGAGGGCCGACCGTTTGCCCGGGCCCAGGAACCACTGCGATGGGCCCTCGCCTCGGACGCCCAGGACAACCACGACTACTGCCTCCGCCTGGCTCAGGCGGACGGCGCCGCTCCGCCGCCGTTGCTTTTCACCATCGATGGTTCACCACCGCTATACGTCACTCGGGACACCGTCTTTGCGGGTCCGCCGTTGTTGTCCCAAGTGCTCGATTGCGCCAATGACAATTCCATTCCTGGTCCGGCTTTGGAGTCCGTGTCAGGGGTGCAGTTCCTCGATCGATTGGGCATCGAGTTGCCGGCGCGCATACGCGACCGGGTCAAGCGTGTCCCAATGCGAGTCGATATTCACGTCAAATTAGATACGTCCTATGGCAATAACCGATATGAATATTGCTGCATTCAAGTCAGCGCCGAATCGGCGGACGGCAGCTTGAAGAAGGAGTGGAATGGTTTTCAATGGACCAAGATTAACAACTTCTGGAAGAGCGACGACGTTCCCGAACGCGACAACGTGCTGGTCTTGTATGATCAATCCATCCTCGCCCAGGTCCGGGACCTGCTCGAGCCGCTGGACTTGACCTTCGATAGCCGGCTGCGCGCGCTGGCCGTGCGCGTCACCAGGAGATTCCCGGAGCTGTTCGCAAACTGGTTGCGCTCGCTGCCCTCGCATTTCCAAGTCCACTTGGACGGCGAGCTTGCCTCGTTGTCCAGCGACGCCATCGCCGGGCGGATTCGGCTGGAAGTCACCGAGACCGAGATTGACTGGTTTGATCTGAAGGTGGTACTCGATACGGCCGATACTGAACTGACGGAGGAGGAACTGCGCCTCTTGCTCAACGCCAAGGGCGGCTACGTTCGGCTCGGCAAAAAAGGCTGGCGCCGGCTCGCCATCAATCTCACCCAGGAAGACGACGAACGGCTCGCCCGGCTGGGGCTGACTCCGCATGAACTAAACGCGGAGACCCAGCGGTTTCATGCTCTCCAACTGGCTGACGAAGCGGCGAAGAAATTCCTGCCTGCCGAACAAGCCGCTCAAATCCAGCGCCGCGCCGCCGAGATCAAGGCTCGAGTCACCCCTCCCACCCCCGACGGTCTCACCGCGGAGCTGCGGCCTTATCAGATCGACGGTTACCATTTCCTGGCCTATCTGGCTGCCAACCGGTTTGGCGGCATCCTGGCCGACGACATGGGCCTTGGGAAGACGCTGCAGGCGCTGGCCTGGCTGCTCTGGCTGCGCTCGGAACCCGGCGCCGCGGCGCGCCCCTGCCTGGTGGTGTGCCCCAAATCGGTCATGGACAATTGGCAGGCTGAGGCTCACCGCTTCACGCCCGGGCTGCGGATAAAGAGTTGGCTGGCGAACGAAATTGAAACGATTCCCAATCGACTCGATGAAGCCGATGTTCACGTCCTCAATTACACCCAACTGCGCCTGATGGAAGACAAACTGGTGCCGGTCCATTGGCTGGCGGTTATCCTGGATGAGGGCCAATACATCAAAAATCCCAACTCGCAAACGGCGCAAGTCGCCCGCGCCCTGCACGCCACCTATCGCCTGGTCCTTTCCGGAACCCCAATCGAGAATCGCTTGCTCGATCTCTGGAGCCTCATGGCCTTCACAATGCCCGGGGTACTCGGCAGCCGCAATTCCTTTGCCCGGAGGTTTGACGGCAAAATCGACCCACTCGCCCGCCGCCGGCTCGCGGCGCGGATGCGCCCTTTCCTGCTGCGCCGCACCAAGTCACAGGTGGCCAAAGACCTGCCGGAAAAGATCGAGGAAGACTTGTTTTGCGAGATTGAAGGGGAACAGAAGTCTCTGTACCGAGCCGAGCTCAAATACGCCCAGCAATTGCTCCTCAAGATCAAGACCCAAAAACAACTGGCGAAATCCCAGTTCAATTTCCTCGCCTCCCTGCTGCGCCTGCGTCAAATATGCTGCCATCCCGCGCTGGTCAAGCCGGATTCCAAGGCGACCAGCGCCAAGGTCGACGCCCTCTTCGAACAGCTCGAACCCCTGATGGAAGAAGGTCAAAAGGTGTTGGTGTTCTCGCAGTTCGTCGAACTGCTCGATCTGCTCAAGCCGCAGCTCGAAGCGCGGGGCTGGCCGTTATTCTACCTGACCGGGGCTACCGAAAACCGGGGCGAACTGGTCCGGAATTTCCAGGCTGCCCAGGATGAAGCGGTGTTCCTGATCTCGCTCAAGGCGGGCGGATTCGGCCTCAACCTGACGGCGGCGAGCTACGTGGTTTTGTTTGATCCGTGGTGGAACCCGGCGGTCGAGAACCAGGCCATCGACCGCACCCATCGTATCGGCCAGGTCAACAAGGTGATCGCTTACCGCTTGCTAATCAAAGACAGCATCGAGGAAAAAATACGCGCCTTGCAGCGCCAAAAGTCGCAGTTGGCGGAGGACATACTCGGCGAGGAGAAATTCGCCCAAAGCCTGACCGTGGAAGACCTGAAGTTCCTGCTGGCCGATTGAGGGTTGCCACCAATATGCTGTTGCGCCTCTTTTTGGGCTTTACCCGGCAGCCTCATGCGTTTCATCATCCTGCCACATGAGAACGATTTTTGACCCTACTCCATTCCTTTGGCTTGGATCGAAAGGATGTCCTTCCCTGTTACCCGGTTTTCACGGTTGGCGCGCGGCATTATGGATGCTAGCCGCCGCATTGGGATTGGGATGGACGCCGGCGGGCGCCCGCGCGGAGACGGGCGTTGCCGGCTGGCACTCTCCGCTGGTCAAGATGGGCAAGCTGAATTCACCGTTGGTCGAAGTGACGCCGTTTGTGTTTGGCGACCGGCTCTATCGGTTGGAGAACTGGCGGGACCGCAAGGTCTGGGAGGGATTGGCAACCAATGATCCGGACCAATTGGCGGACGAAATCCGCATCCGCGACATGGCGACCGGCCAGGTCATTTCGGTGCCGTTGCGGTATCACAGCCTGGGAACGGCCTTTGTGTGGGGGAATCGGTGCTATGTCTTCGCGGGCAACCAGGATAAACCGGCATACCGGCAGCAGATTTCCATGACCTATTCGGAAGACCTGCTTCATTGGTCCAAACCAATGGCCATCCTCGAGCGCGCTGAAAACGAGCAATTCTTCAATGTGGCAGTCTGCCGCGGGAGCGATCATTTTGTTTTGCTGGTCGAGAGCAGCGATCCGGCGTGGCCCGCGTTCACGTTCAAATACTTCGAGTCGGATGACCTCGAGCACTGGAAGCCGGTTCCCGGCGGCCTTTACGGTCGGAACAAGTATGTGGGCGGGCCCGACCTGCACTTCGAGGGCGGTTATTACTACACGCTCTACCTCGAGAGCCTCGGCGGCGGCAAATACGAAACGCGCATCACCCGCTCGAAGGACCTGGTCCACTGGCAGGATGCACCCGATGGACGTCCGTTTCTCACCTTCGACCCGTCGCAGTTGGTCCATCCGCTGCGCTCGACGGTGATCCACGAATCGAACGCGTCCGATCCGTCTCTGTGCTATTGGCACGGCAAGACCCTGGTTTATTTCACCGGGGGGCGATCAGCAGGTGGCGGGGGACTTGCAGTGGGCCGAGTTCGAAGGCACGCCTCGAGAGCTGTTCGAGCGCTTTTATGCCGAACCGTCACTGGTCAAGCCATCGGCGCGCCAGCTGCATTTCCAGGAAAATCAGTTGGGGTGCTTCGTCCATTTCGGCCTGGCCACCTACACCACCAACGCCGATATGTTCGCACAACCGGACCCGTCTGTATTCAACCCGGTTGACCTGGATGCGGACCAGTGGGTGCGCGCGGCGAAGGCGATGGGCGCAAATTACATTGTCCTGACCGCCAAGCATCACAGCGGATTCTGTTTATGGCCGACCGAGACAACCGGTTACTCGGTTCAAAGCAGCCCATGGCGCGGCGGGCACGGCGACGTCGTGCGCCAGTTTGTCGAAGCCGCGCGGCGGAACGGGCTCGAACCCGGTCTATACATTTCGGCGGCCGACCAGCATTTCGGTTGCATGAGCACGACCGACGAGCGCGGCCGGCGCAAATTGATCGGCGATGCCCAGGCCTATTTCCCGGTTTTCATGAAACAATTGCGCGAACTGATGTCCGGTTATGGCAAACTGGCAGCGGTCTGGTTTGATGGATACCGCGATCCCTTTGCCTGGGATGTTCGGGACGCCAATGGTAATGTCAACGGAGACCGTTACGATCGGCAAATCGCCAACCTCGTCCGGCAATACCAGCCGGGTGCGGTTATTTCCCGCGAGGGAACCGCCGCCACGACCGACGTGCACTGGGCGGGCAACGAGTCCGGCTGGGCGCCTTACCCGGTCTGGTACGTCGTCGGCCGGGGTGAAGGCCGCAAGAATTGGCTCGCTCCCGACGCGACCGGCTGGTTTGTTCCGGAAGCGAACCTCCACACCCGGTCCAACTGGTTCTGGACCCCCAACTCGGACTCGACTCTGCGGTCGGTGCCGGAGTTGGTGGACGTGTATTGCGATTCGATCGGGCGCGGCGCCAACCTGCTGGTGAACTTGACTCCCAACCGCCAAGGGCTCCTGCCCGAAGCCGAGTCCGAGCGGATGACGCAATTCGGCGCCGAATTGAATCGCCTTTTTGGCAAGCCCCTGGCCGAGACGAACAGCCAGGACCGGTGGGACGAGGGCAATACACTCGAACTGCGCCTCCCCAAACCCGCTCGAGTCGGCTGCGTTCTCATGGAAGAAGAAATCGCCTCCGGCCAGCGCATCCAGGAATACCGGGTCGAAGTCTTCAGCAACAAGAAATGGAACATAGTGTGCCAGGGAAAATCCATTGGCCGGAAACGAATCGAACGCTTCGACCCGATAGTGACGGACCGGGTGCGATTGCGGGTGCTGAAGTCGGCACCATCGCCGAAGATCAGCCGGTTCGCCGCCTTCGGCGTTTGGGAAAGCAGCGGTCCCGTGGATGAATTCGGGCGTCCGAAGATTGTGAAACTGGGGACGATAGACTGCGGCTTGGTCGAGACTACCCCGGTCGTGTTCAAAGGCCGGCTTTACCGGTTCGAATACGTCCGGCAGAATTATCCCGGCAATAAGACCGGCGATTCCTATTTTCATTTCATCGATCACGAAACCGGCCAGGCAACACCCGGCTTTGCCAAAGGCTACCACCTGGGCAGCGCGTTCGTGGATGGCGACAAGGTCTGCGTGACCGGGACCAGCGCCTGGGGCGGACACCGCATCGAGCTGTTCGTCTCGAATGACCTCGAACATTGGACTGAATCGACCGCGCTCGATCTGGCCGGGTATGAAATCTTCAATACTTCGATGTGCAAAGCGGGGGACCGGTACGTCCTGATGTTCGAGATCGGGGCGCCGGCGGCCGAGGCAGGCGTGGCGTTCACCGCGCGGTTCGCCACCTCGACGAACCTAAAGGATTGGACCCTGACCCCGCCCGAGTGCGTTTACTCGAAGGACCGCTACACCGCGCCGCATTGTCTGCGTTACCTCGACGGTTATTACTACGATTTCTTTCTCGAGGCCTATCAAGGTTACGAGATGCACGTCGTACGTTCCAAGGACTTGGCCCATTGGGAGTCGAGCCCGCTTAATCCCGTGTTGAGCGCCTCGGCCGACGACCGCAAAATCGCCAACCCGAACTTGACTGACACGCAACGCGAACTAATCGCAAGAGCCATCAACCTGAATAATTCAGACATCGATTTCTGCGAATACAAAGGGCGGTTGGTAATCAATTACTCGTGGGGCAACCAGCAGGGCGTCGAGTTCCTGGCTGAAGCTACCTATGACGGAACCCAAGCGCAGTTCCTCAAAGGTTGGTTCCCCGAAAAGAAAGTCGAGAGCATACAGGACCAGCGTATGAAATGGTGGCGCGAGGCGCGGTTCGGCATGTTCATCCATTGGGGACTCTACAGCGTGGCCGCCGGGCGTTGGAACGATAAGCCGGTGCAGGGGCTCAGCTCGTGGACTCTCAACACCATCGGCGTTCCGCTGGACGAATACACCCCGCTTATCCACCGGTTCAATCCCACCCAATTCAATCCCGATACGTGGGTCAAACTCGCAAAGGCAGCCGGGATGAAATACATCGTCATCACCAGCAAACATCACGAGGGCTTTTGCCTCTTTGACTCCGCTTACACCGATTACGATGTCATGTCGACCCCGTTCCAAAAGGACATCCTCCTCGAGTTGTCCGACGCCTGCCGGCGCGAAGGCATTCGTTTGGGCTTTTACTATTCCATCCTGGATTGGCATCACCCGGATTACCTGCCGCGGCGCCAACACGACACCCGCCCGGTCGATGGAGCTAACTTTGATCGCTACGTGATCTATATGAAGAATCAGTTGCGCGAACTGGCGACTCACTACGGCCCGCTGGCGGTCCTCTGGTTCGACGGCGAATGGGATAATACCTGGAACCACGACAGGGGATTGGACCTCTTCCATTATACTCGATCTCTTCAACCGCTGATGCTGATCAATAACCGGGTCGACAAAGGCCGCCAAGGCATGGAAGGAATGACTAAATCGACGGCTTATGGAGGCGACTTCGGCACTCCCGAGCAGACTATCCCGCCCAGCGGCGTGCCGGGAGTGGATTGGGAGACTTGCATGACCATCAATGACACCTGGGGTTATAAACAAGATGACCACAACTGGAAATCATCGAGCACTCTCGTCCGGATGCTGATCGACACCGCCAGTAAAGGCGGCAATTTCCTGCTCAACGTCGGCCCGAAAGGTGACGGCACCTTGCCCGAGGCCATCGTCACCCGGTTGGAGGACATCGGCAAATGGACCAGCGCCAACGGAGAGGGCATCTACGGAACCGCCGCCAGCCCGTTCACCAAGGGCCTCGCCTGGGGACGCGTCACCCAGCGCAAGCTGGCGAACGGGCGCACCCGCCTTTACCTGCACGTGTTCGATTGGCCCGGCAACGGAGAGTTGGTTGTCCCGCGCTTGCGTTCGCAAGTTGTGGACGCCTACCTGCTCGCTGACCCGAGCCATGCCCGCCTCGAGGCAAGCCAGGACGCGACCGGGGTTATTTTGAGTGTGCCGAGCACTGCGCCTGACAAAGTGGCAACCGTGGTCGTGCTGGATATTCAAGGTGAACCGGATATAGCGCCGTTCCGAATCTCACCCGATGCGTCCGGCCAGTTTCAACTCGAAGCCCGTGACGCTGATATTCACGGACAAACCGCCCGCTACGACGGTCTGCCCGGCCGCGG
>JAMCZD010000145.1:4831-13041 GCA_023473405.1 Candidatus Omnitrophota bacterium | reverse complement strand
GGGCCTTTTGGCGCGCTCGGACGTGTCATACGCATTGGTGATGGCCGAGTAGGTCGGCAGGGCAAGATTCGTCCACAGGGTCCCGGCCCCGTGGTAGGTGTAGGTAAAGTCGCCGGCCGATGAGGAGAGCGTTTCCAGCCGCCCGGACGCATCGGGTGTGTAACTCTCGGTCCAATTGCCGGTGGGCTGCTGCAGAGAGAGGCTGGTCCGCAGGTGGGGAACCGAGGCGTGGTAACCGTAGGTCACCTTGGAATACGTCCAGGGGGCCTCCTCGCTCAACAGATCGCCCGCGTCGGTGTAGGCGAACTTGGTCGTGCCCGCGGCATCGACCATGTTGGTGAGCTGGTTCATGGCGTCGTAGCTGTAGGTGATGTCCGTGCTCGAGGGATAATTGATGTAGGGGTTACCTTGCCGTTGGCGTTGGTGTAGGCGGTCAGGCCGCTCAGTGAGTAGCCGAACCCTTCGGGATCGGTATCCGGATAGGTTCGGGTCAAAAGGCGTCCCATGCGATCGAAGGTCTGGATCACGGTGACGCCGTTGGCGTCGGTGGCGCTGGTGGGATGATCGTTGACGTCGTAGGTGATGCTCTGCTCGTCGCCCGCCTCGTTGCTCGCGGTGATGAGCAGGCCCTGGTTGTTGCCAACGGCAACTATCCCGTAAAGAGCACGTTTCACCACGTGAACGTTCGCCGACGAAACCGAGCCGCCGCAAGGCGGCATAAACTTCTCTGCCCGAGAGCAGCGGCAGCTTCATGACAACTCGACAATCTCATGGTCCTCATCCTCACGTAAACGGGCTGGATCCGGCTCCAAATACAACTCCACCGCCTCGCGAATGTTTTGAAGAGCCTCCTCGCGTGTTCGGCCTTGCGACCAGCACGATCGAAGAGCCGGACAATGGGCCACATAAAATCCGTCCGCGCCCCGCTCCAGAATGATTTTGATCTTCATGAGCCCACAATACGCGCTGGCGCCACTACGTCAATGTCGCCGATGCCGCCGAACGATCCAGATCAGTGACCCGGCGCCACTGGTCCTCGATTGCAAACCAGAGCGCGACAGTCTACCGTTATACTGTCAACTGTTGTCTAAACAAGTGCCACAGGGAAAAGAACATCCAAGGAATTAGGGCCCGATATTTGGTCTTAACCGTTAAAAAGAAGACCTACCCTGAAGGAGTTCGAGCCTTTGGCCCGTTCCCCTTTGATCCAACCCACGTTGGGGCTGAAACAAAACTGAGCTGAGGTTGACACCGCACATTCCGGCTGCTAACGAATCTCTATGCACTTGATGCCGCACCGAGAATCACCAGGCCAGGCAATCCATCGGCCGGAGCACAAACCTCTCGCTAAGTAATGGCGTTTCTCTTTACCCTAATTCGATACGAGCGAACAGAAGCCATTTCCATGCAAAGTCAATTCCATCGAAATCGGAGACTCCAATGGCTAGCCACTGCCATTCTTGGGGCCTCGCTCCTTATCGCCAATGGTCATGCGCAAGATGAAGCCAAGCCCAAGGAGCCCCCCCGTAAAGATCCATGGACCAACGCTGATAAAGGAGCCGAGGCCAGCACGGGGATGAAAAATCATGACTGGGCAAAGGCCGAGGATATGCCGGCGATGAACCAGTGGGCAACAGAGCATTTGTTGAGCGAGCGACAGGAACTGCCATTTTCTTTCATTTACGACGGCCGGCCTTCAGCGCGGTTGTTGGCTGGCTGGCCAATGACGATGCGCAAGGATAACCTCGATCCAAGTCGAACTCAGTTCACCCTTGTTTGGCACGATCCGCAAACGGCCTTGGAAGTCAAATGCGTGGCGGTGGGATATGCCGACTACCCCGCGTTTGAATGGACGGTCTTCTTCAAGAATACCGGCACCGGTCCCACACCGATCTTGAAGGACATCCAGGGCTTGGATGCGCATTTCGAGTTTGGAGCCAAGGGCGAATTCGTCCTTAACGGCATCAAGGGAGACTGGTGCGCAGCGGAAAGTTATGAACCTTACCGTCTGCCTCTCCGCACCAACACCGTGAACGTGTTCGGGCCGCCTTCATCAGGCAAGTCCTGTGACGGGCCGAAAGGCTGGCCGTACTATAATTTGCAGATGCCGGGCGGCGGAGTCATCCTTGCGGTGGGTTGGCCGGCACAATGGCGCTCTTCGTTCGAGCGGGACTCGGCGAATGGTTTGAGAATCCGGGCCGGCCAGGAACTTACTCATCTGCGACTCAATCCCGGTGATCAGGTCCGCACCCCGTTGATCGCCCTGTTGTTCTGGCAAGGCACCCGAATCGTGCCGGCGCAGAATCTGTGGCGTCGATGGTATATTGCCCATAACATGCCTCGAGTCCATGGCCAGACACAATCACCCCTCACACAAATCCAGGTCGGAGGCTCGGAGAAAGACATAGCCTACGTTGAGTCCTTTATCGAGGCTGGCATCAAGCCCGATATTTGCTGGCGCGATGCCGGGGCGGGTGGGACAACCTGGTACCCGAGCGACACGGGACCCTATAAAGGCAAAGACGCCTGGCTCAACACCGGCACCTGGAAAATCGATCCGACCAAATATCCCAATGGTTTCAGACCGTTCAGCGACTGGATTCACGCACACGGAATGAAATTCGTCCTCTGGTTCGAGCCCGAGCGGATTGGCAATCCGGAATCGGAGTTAGGCAGGAAACCTTCGGCGTGGCAGTTGCCGGGCACGTCTCACGGCGCCTTGCTCAACGAGGGCAATCCCGAGGCGCTGAACTGGCTCATCAACCGTGTGGACGGCATGATCAAGTCCCAGGGAATAGACTGGTACCGTGAGGACATGAATGGCGCAGGTCCGCTGCCGGCCTGGCGAAGGAATGATTCTGCGGACCGCCAGGGAATCACCGAGAATCTCTATGTGCAGGGACACCTGGCATTCTGGGATGAGCTGAGACGGAGGAACCCCGGTTTGCATATCGATTCCTGCGCTTCGGGCGGGCGGCGGAACGACCTCGAGACCATGCGGCGAGCCGTGCCGCTGTTGCGCAGCGATTTCCAATTCCCGGGCATGAAAGGGGTCGTGGAAGGAAACCAGGGGCATACCTATGGTCTCTCGTTTTGGCTGCCCTTTCAAGGCACCGGTACTTCGTTCTATGATCCCTATTCGGTTCGCAGTTTTTACTTGCCGTGCTTTGGCATGGGAAGACTCACGCCGATGAATCGCGTGGCCCAACGAAAGGCATACGCCGAATGCAGCCGGATAGCTCCCGACATGCTCGGCGATTATTACCCGTTGACCCCTTATAGTCTGAAACTCGACCATTGGATCGCATGGCAGTTCAATCGGCCCGAACGGGGTGGCGGCGTCGTCCAGGCCTTTCGGCGCGAAAATTGCGAGGAACCAACAAAAACCTTTCGACTCGAAGGACTTGATCCCGGCACACAGTATGAGATCACCAACTTCGATGTGGAAGGCCCAACCCAAGTCTCAGGCAGCGAATTAATGGAAAAAGGACTGAGGGTGGAGATCAAAGGCAAGCCTGGCTCGGCCATAATTGCTTACAAACGGGTGACGCGCGAAGCAAATCCATAATCGATTCCGATAGGGGCGCCAGCGCCCTCTGCGGTTCCTCCGGGATCGCATTTTATTCGCGTTCACGAACCCGGAGGATTCACAGCGATTAGCCGGTGATCGAACGCAGCGACACCACCGGTAACCGGATCGGGTAGATGATGCATCCCGGCGGGATGCCGGCGCCCTGGGAGGAACACCTCAATTATTAAAGGGGTCGGTCAATAGTATTGACAAGCCCATGACCGGTTGAGAGAGGAAGCGACAATGACACTCTCATGGTTAACAAATCGGCTGGGAATGGGAACCAAGACGCACTTGGCGCATTTGCTGTACTAGGAGTGCCGGCAAACAGCACGAAACTGTTGACTGACCTCCCGTTCCCTTCGGTAACGTTATCGAATTCCGCAACTAACTCAACCACAGCTAGTTGCTCTGGTCCAACCCCTGAACTGGCTTGGGGCAGGACAATTGGCACGGAATAGGGCAACGACCTTCTCGCTCAATTCAGCGTTCGAGCGGAAGAATCGCCCGCACCCGGATAAAGGACCAATAAACCTCGCCGGCGGTGAATGGATACCAGGGAGCGGCATTCGGATTCACGATGTGCTCGGCCCCTCGGATAGTCTCGCCCTCGCCGGAGCCATTGTGAATATCTGACTCGGTCATTTCCTGGAGACTGATGGGCGGAGGTTCCCAAGGCCCTTGGAAACCGTGCATGATGGCCGAATAGAACGGAACCGGATGTTCAAGACTGGTGTGAGCATCCTCGACGCAATTGCCGTCCCCGTTTTGACTTCTGCTGATGTGGAACATCGTCAACTTGACGGGAGCGGGATTCTCGCCGAGATAGACATCCTCCAAGGCGAATTCGTGTCCATCATAACGTCCGCCGAAGTAAAGAACCGACTCATTCTCGGTGGGATACCCGTAGTAATCATGGAAGTCGCCGCAGTTCTCATTATCTTGCCGGTAACGCACTGTGGGGAAGGAAACTGTCGATACGATTTCACCCGTCAGGACCTGGGTTTGGGCATGAGTGGCCATGCGCAGGTCATGCTTCTCCGTCCAGTGAGTGGCGCCGCTGTGATATTGATAGTCGGGTTCCCATGACAACCACGGATCAATGCGGTAAAAATAGCGGACCCAGCCTGTCCATAGGTCACACTCGTTGAGCAATCGTTGGATTTTTTCATAGAGAGCCTGCTCGAGTGCGGGGTCGCCCGCCAACAAAATCAATTGTTCAATTGCACGCATCATTTGCCGCAATCGCCCACAATCGCCTTCATCGAGCAGGCGTTCGGCGATTTCATTTGCCAGGTCGGTTGCCTGGTTCACCAGTGAGTTTTGAAGATCGAGTTGACAGCACAATCCGGCGCGCTGAGCCACCATCAGCAAGAAGAACTTGGCGGCTTCGTTTCGGTTGGCGTTGGCGTAATCGCTTGCCAATCGCGCCATCTGTTCGAGCAAATCACGCACTGCAGGATCGGTACTGGGGTCTTCCTGGCCGCCCTGCATTTGGGACTTTTCGAGTTGGAGAAGGCGGTGTCTTAGCTTGCCCAGCAAAGCATCGTATGCCTTGCCGAATTCCCCCTCGTCATATGACTTCACCGGAATCGACGTTATTCTCTTGTTTTGTGTGGCTGAAATTGACACTGGCATGCCGTACGGTGGGTTACCCGCGACGAACAGGCCATACAGCGGCCATAGCTGAGTGATCGAACATAGATAGCTTTTTTCATCCAGACGCTGACAAGCATTCGAAAGGCGCAACCATTTCCCCGACTCCGGATCGAACCGCGCCAACTCAGGCGCCTGGAACAAACCGGTGTCGTCGTGGACGGTCAGAGTCAGCGTTCGCCCTTGGGCGAGTTGAATCTCATCGCCCAGGCGGTTGAAGGCCTGGATAGAGAATGCCCTGTGCAAGTAGACGTTGTCCACTGCCGGTTCGAGGCTGTTGAACAAAGGATCGACGCGCAAGGGATCGAGCTCAGCCAAAGCGGCGTAAGCGGGCAGGTGTTCAAGGTCATCACTTGATACTGAGACCGAGATCCCGGTATCGGTTGTCTCTGTTACTGCCAATTGAGCAACGCCCGAAGCCCCGATCCATTCCTGGACCCGATAAGGCGTCAGCCAAACTTGGACCACCGCTGTCGGCTGCGGTGTTGAAACCGGGTGGACAAACGCCGAGACATATCCGGGGCCGTCCACGCGAAACCAGCCAGCCGCGGTCGGGGTGAGGTTGCCCGAGAACACCCCGTTTTCATCGGTGAACTCCGCCGGACCAACCCTGGCGTTTATAACAGGACGCTCAGCCGGGTCCAACACCAGGCCCAGGTACGCTGGAAGTGGCCATGGTCCCTCGTATGAACGCCTGAGCCGGAAGAATCGAGCGCTATGGGCGCAGGGAATCGCAACCTGAAAGACGGCGCCCAATGCTTCGGGTTGCAGATCGACCGTTTGCCAGAGACCGTTGACTTGATCCGCTTCCTGCAACTCATACCCGGCGGTGTCAATGGGCCAGAATAGCCGGAGTTCATTGCCTTGTAATTCGGCTGTCAGTATGGGGCGATTATCCTGGGCGTGAACCCATACTCCTACCAATGCGACAGCGAATGTCCATCCCTTGAATCGCGCGCTTTGCATAGTATTCAAGCCTCCCGATGCGGTGGGCTGCCAAACAGCCTGGCTTTTAAAGGCATTGCCCGGTTGATCTCACCGGATCGATACAGGCATACTGGTTTTTCAAAATTCTAGCCTTGCCCACATGGTTAACCGCGGAAGAAATCACGGTCGGGCGGAAATCGCGCGATTGACCGCGTAGAAGGCTTTATGCACCACTCTATATACACCATAAAGCCGGATATTTCCATACCTCATATGGCGGGAACGAGTGTTTTAGGGCCTTTCCGGTGACATTCAAGGGTGTATTCCCTTCTTATGAATCCCGGCATAATCCATGAGTTATCACGGATAGATTGGCTCCCGTGCAGGGCCGCTTGCCCTCCCGGGATATAGCCAACCGCATTATTGGATTTCCACCATGTCTCCGACGTCGAATCCAATCAATATGGAAATCATTGCGCGAGCGGCGGGGGGATGTCGTTCCACGGTCTCGCTGGCCCTGCGCAACCATCCTGGAATCCCATTCGGGACCCGGCAACGGATCAAGGCTATTGCCAGCCGCCTCGGCTACCGGCCCAATCCGTTTGTTACGAATGGCTCTGACCCCTCCGGGTTTCGCGCCGGCTCAAATGGGATCGGCCGAATCCGCGCGCTTGAGCGTCTTGCTTTACTCTACGGCGCTAATCACGAACCAGGTTACGCCATGCGGCGGCAGTTTGACCGTTAACTCGACCCGGCAGTCGTGGTTCAGCTTGAACGGCTTGGCTTTACCCTCTTGCTCTCGAATCCAGGCGGTCTTGCTGAGCCCGGTGTAGTACAACGGCAACGCGAATTGGCTGGTGATTCTTTCGCCCAGTGGATTGAAAAACAGGACCAGGCCCCTCTCCTTGAGGTTGGGATTAACGTGGAAGATACAGTCGATACCACGTCCGTCAGGGCGTTTGACGTGAATGATATCGGAAGTGAGTATGGAGCGGTACCTCTTATACCATCCGAACCATTGGTGCGCCACTTGCCGGGTCTGGTCCGAGTCGTAGAGTTGGTTGGCAAAGAAATTAGCCAGGCAGCCAGAGCCAAGGACCTGCGCCAGGCTCAGCTTGTACCATTCCAGGTAAGCGTCCGGCGATTCGAGATTCGTGCGGGCCTTGGGGTCCTGGTAAGCGCTGATGAACCCGACGCCGAGGTTGCCCATCGTAGGCGCTTTGAACCATGTCCCATCGTAGATGTTTTGGCGATAGAGCACGAGTTCACGGGGCAAGTGTGGGCTGGACTCGCGACCGCCCAGGCAGGTGCTGGACTGTCCGTTCCAGAAATACCAGTCGGGGGCTGGTGCGTACATGCCGCGGCGCTGTTCCTCCTCGAAGACCGCCTTCTGGCGCTGCCACTGGACCCACTGCGAATCGAGCAGACCACGGTGGTATTTGTGTTGTGTCGAGGCGCACGGGCACCCGTGGTACGGACCATCCATCCAGATGCCGAGAAATCCGGTCCGATCAATAAACTTCCAGACCTTGTCGAAGTAGTTATCGGCCCATTGGGTGCCCAGGCAGACGGAATTGCCAAAGGAGGTTTCCGTCCTGCCTGTGGCCGGATCGACACAATCGTTAGTGCGTCCGCGGGAATGCAGAGTCACCATCATCTCGTAGCCATTCATGATGATCCCCTTGGTTTTGGCGTAATCCGCCAGGGCCTTCCACTTGGCGACGTAAGCCGGGTCGAGATTGTCGTGCCTGATGCCTGGCCCGGGTTCGACGCAATAGCTCTCGAAACCCAGTTCGCCCATCTGATCGAGCAGGCGCTTGATTACCTTGTCATCTTGCGAAGATGAACCCGCCGTGAGCAGGCTCTCGTTGACCTGCGGGCAGAGGACGCGGTACATGCGCCGCACGCCCAGAGAACGCCGCTCGCGGTCGTTGCTGTCCTGGAGCAACTCGAAGGTGATGTGCGATTGGAAACGCTGGCCGGGCGACACGCTTTGCGCCGGGCCGACCGGGATGCGGCTGACCATCAAGCTGCGAAAGGGATGCCCCAGAAACTT
>JAMCZD010000145.1:0-4821 GCA_023473405.1 Candidatus Omnitrophota bacterium | reverse complement strand
CGCCGGCCATGTAGAGTGGCAGGTCCCATGGGATGGGCTTTGAACCATCACCCACCGCGTGACAGTCATCCGGGGAGTGGTTAACAAGATGGAAGGAGTAATCGCTCTCAGCGTGGATGTTGTTGATCTGATCCTGCGGCACCGCCAGCAGTTCGGTCTCGATTTCATCGACCATGACCGGTTGATCTCCGTCGTTTTCTAAGGTAAAGGACTTCGAGAGGACGGGAATGCCTTCGTAGAGCTCATAATTCACAGTCAGCTTGAGGTGCTTGTGCCGCGGATCGGCCGACTCCGGAGGCGCGTATTGCATCGAGATTCGCAGCCCCTTGGGAGGCCAGGGAACGTCAGGCGCGTTGAACTTGGGTTTCCAATGGTATCGCTCGAGGGGTCGCCCAGTGCTCAGGCCGCAGAAGCGAAATCGGTTCGTGGGGCTCTTCATTTCCTTTAGCCATGACTCCTCCAAGTACGAGCGTTCGGGTTGACCCACCAGGCCTCCCACCTCATACCAAATGCCATCCAGCTTGACCCGCATCTCCGGCTTGACTGCCCTAATAAACTCAGCCCGGCTCCGCAGGTTGCGGTAGCTAAAGCAAGCCAGGTTTGCGCCAACGTAAAATGAACGGCTGACCAAGTCATTGCACAGTGCCATCCGCGCCGATTCTCCATCCGCGGCAGGTTCAACTTGCAGTTGGACCGAACGATTGGGGGGATGTATCAGCCAATCGTCTGAAACGGACCGGATGTCCAACTTCTTAACCACCACCACCCCCGGTTGCGATTGATACAAGCTCCTGATCAAGGCCGGTTGCTGCGCAGCGTCGTTCTCAGCGTGGACACCGAGGACCACGCCAGGCAGTGCCAACGCAAACAATACACTCAGCCACTTGTACTTGGCCTTGAATCTCAATGTAACGGTAATCATGCGGTGAAGCTATCGGCCGCGGCAGGATGGTCAAGGACAAATCTGGCAGCCTGGAGGCCCGCGGTTTTTCAGCCGCCGGCACGCGTAATTCGCCCGACAGAGGCTTGCGCGCAACCTCGAATCGCGATTCGAAGAATTCTGTCCTGCGCCCCGATCCGGTCATCTGAAGCGCGCGTGCTTAATAAGCACTTTCAGAACATCCTGCACGTGAGCAAAACTCAATCGGGATTAGTCCAAACGTCGGTGTTCGGGGCCTATTTTCTACTGGCGTTCCCTTCGGCGCTGGTGATCCGGCGGATCGGATATCAGAAAGGGATTTTGCTTGGGCTGGCGGTGGTTGCGGTGGGCGCGTTTCTCTTTGTCCCGGCGGGCATGGTGTTCAAGACGTTCTGGGCCTTCCTGTTCGCCCTGTTCGTGCTGTCGAGCGGGCTGGCGTGCATCGAGACCGCGGCGAACCCTTACATCACGGTGCTGGGCCCCAAGGACGGCGCGGCGGCGCGGCTCTCGGTGGCACAGGCCTTTAATTCGGTCGCTTACATCATTGCGCCGACTGTGGGCGGCCTGGTGATTTTTGGAAAGAGGCATGAAGCCGGGACCCCGGTGGACTTCAGCGGTTTGCTGGCGTCCTACATTGTGCTGGGGTGCGTGGTTCTCCTGGTCTTTGGGATTTTCCGGTTCATCAAGCTTCCCGTAATTGAAAACGGCTCGGCCGGCCAGGAGACGTCGGAGGACCCCTCCGTGCACAAGGCTCCACTGAACCTGCAGCCGCACTTTACCTGGGGGCATCGTGACGCAATTCCTGTACATTGCCGCGCAAGTAGGGGTGAACGCCTTCGCGGTTAATTACATCCTGGACAACGCCATTACCAAAGATGCGTCCGGGGCGATAGTAATTGATCCCCTGTTTTCATGGTATGGATCGTTGACGGGTGCGATGACACCGGAAGCAACCGCGGCATACGTGATCACGATAGCGATGATCCTCTGCGCGACGGGACGATTCACGGGCGCCGCGATTACGATGGTGATCAAGCCGACTATTCTGTTATCGTTGTATGGCATCGCCAACTGCATCATCATTCTGGTCGTGATGGCCGGCATAAAGTTCTTCTCCTGGAAAGTGTTGCCCTTCTGCTGGCTGTGCATGGCGATCATGTTCCCGTTCATCTTCGCGATGAGTCTGCGCAATCTTGGTGCAAAGACAAAACTGGCCGCATCGTTCCAAATCATGTCGATAGTAGGCGGTGCGGTAGCGCCGCCACTGATGGGTTGGCTGGCCGACACGTACCATAGCATGGCAATCTGCTTTATCCTGCCGCTTATCGGCTTTATTGCGCCGACGGTTTACGGATTCGCCTACCCGCGGCTGCTGGAGAAGTCGCGGTTGGCTGAACCTGCCATGGCTATCCCTTTAGACCGCTCTGTGCCAGAGGGCCGCTGATTTTTTGGGGCACAAGCAACATTTACCACGGATTTCACCGATTTCACGGATTCTCTCTTTTTAATGATTCGTGTTATCCGCGCGCCTCCGCTGAGCATCATGGGTGCGGCCCCATCCCAGCCTGGGGCGTTGCCCCAGGCTGGGATGAAGCCGCACTTATGTTGCTCACAGGATGCGCGCGGATTAAAAACACAAGCAAACAAGCTCTGAATCCTCCGGGTTCGCGGGTGGCCGTGAAGGTACCACAGCTACTTGATCTGGTCGACCTTGAAAGAACCAGCTTGCTTTCCGTCGCGATTGTTTGACAAGGTTTAATTATGAAATTTCACCCTCTCTGGCCGGCACTGACTCGGCATTGCAGCCTCGTGCTTTGGGCAACCATGCTGGTATATGTCTGCCTTGGATTATGCATGCAAGCCGCTGAAGGTAAACCGAGCCGCAACCAGGGTGACAACCTTGACGCCGCTCGGGAGCTGATAGCGCGAATCGTACCTCAAAGGGCGGAGTTATTCAGCGTGGAAAAGATTACCAAAGACCAGAGGCGGGATGTTTTCTAAATCGAAAGTACCGGCGGGAAGATTGTTCTGCGCGGCACCAGCGGCGTTGCGGTTGGCGCAGCCTTGAACTGGTATTTGAAGTATTACTGCCATTGTTTTTACTCGACGAAGGCGCGCCAGATGAATATCCCCGATCCGCTCCCAGCGGTTCAACCGAAGGTGCGTTGCGTCAGCCGGGACCGTTGGCGGTACTTTCTTAACTACTGCTGTTTTGGTTACTCGCTGCCGTGGTTTGACTGGGCCCAGTGGCAAGGATTGATCGACTGGATGGCCCTTAACGGAATCAATGCGCCCTTGTCGGTTACCGGCGAGGAAGCGGTGTGGCGGGCAACCGGCCAACGGCTTGGTTTTGCCGAAGCGGATATGGCAGATTTCCTGGCCGGGCCACCGTATCTGCCGTTTGGTTGGATGGGATGCCTGGACGGCTGGGGTGGTCCGCTGCCCAAGTCGTGGATTGATCGGCATGCGGCGCTCGAGAAACGCATCCTGGCCCGGGAACGGTCCCTGGGGATGACGCCTGTGCTGCAAGGTTTTACCGGACACGTGCCGCCCGCTACCGGCAAGCGCTTTCCCGATGCCCGCCTACACAAGGTGCGCTGGGCCGAATGGGAAACGTTCATGCTCGATCCCTTAGACACGCTTTTCCCGCGATTCGCCAAGGTCTTCATCGAGGAGCAAAAGCGCCTGTTCGGCACCGACCACCTCTACGCCGCGGATACATTTATCGAAATGACGCCGCCCAGGGGGGAAACTAATTTCCTGGCCGCAACCGGCCGTGCCATTTATCAAGGCATGGCGCAAGTTGATCCCCAGGCGATATGGGTGCTCCAAGGCTGGACCTTTTTCAACCAGGCGCAATTCTGGACCCAGCCGCGCATCGAGGCCTTTTTAAATGCCGTCCCGGATTCGCATCTGCTCGTGTTGGACCTGTTCTGCGACGTTACACCGGTATGGAACAAGACGCGCGCGTTCTGCGGAAAGCCGTGGGTGTGGTGCGCCCTGCAGAATTTTGGCGACTGTGTTTACCTGGGAGGAGCGCTCAATCGAATTCACCAGGACCTCGCAGCCGCGCGTCATGATCCACTCGCCGCCCAACTCAGCGGCATTGGATTCGTCAATGAAGGCCTGGATTACAATCCAATTATCTTCGATTACCTCTTCGAGCAATCATGGCGCGCGGAACCGGTAAACCTCGATGATTGGGTTCGTGATTACGCCCGGCGCGCTCACGGCACAGCCAATGCCGATTCCGACGCCGCGTGGGCCATTCTCAAAGACACGGCTTATTCGGGACAGCACGAGGTGGCGCCGGCCTATACGCGGGTCCCCTCGGTGACGCTTGGCGGCAGCCCGCCTTACAGCAACGAGAGACTGATCCAGGCCTGGAAACACTTGCTCAGCGCGGCGCAAACGGCGGGAGCCTCTGACGCGTTTCAATTCGATTTAGTCACCGTAGCCCGCCAGGTGCTGGGCAACTATTCGGCCGATGTGCATCGCCAGGCAATCGAGGCGTGGCGAGCCAGGGATAGCGCCCGCTTCAAGACTGCCTCGGGACGCATGCTCGAGTTGATTCGCGACCTGGACGAGTTGCTGGCAACCCGGCCGGAGTATTTGCTCGGTCGCTGGCTCGGCGACGCCAGGCGTTGGGGCAGTAACCGGTTGGAACAGGACCGCTTGGAGTGGAACGCTCGACGGGTCGTTACCATGTGGGGCCGGCAAACGCTGATCCGTGATTATTCGCGCCGCGAATGGTCGGGGATGTTAACCGGCTTCTATCTCAAGCGCTTTTTATCTATGCCTCCCCCTGGCAGTAGGCAATCGTGCTGAGCAGGTTGAGTGTGACGATGATGCCGGTTTGAATTCGTTTCAATCTCCCTTCGTCCCGGCACAATCCGTCCAAC
>JAMCZD010000201.1 GCA_023473405.1 Candidatus Omnitrophota bacterium | reverse complement strand
CAAACGCACTTCATCGTGAGGCACGCCCCATTTTTGGCAGGCCAACTCGATCAAAAGACTGCGCGCGGCGGCGGCTCCTTGGCGAATGGCGGGAACTGTGTAGGGGGTGGTCCGGCTTCCCGCCGTAACGCCATCATCGGGAACGATCGAGGTATCGCCCATGATCAATTGAACCTGGGCGGCGGCAACCTTGAGCTCCTCGGCGGCGGACTGCGTCAACTCGGCGCGCGCCCCCTGCCCCATCTCGACCTTGCCCGTCATGACGGTGATCACGCCGTCTTTTCCGATGTGCACCCGGGCGGCAACGGGGAGCCCGGGCCGGTTGCGATTCCGGCTGCGTTGCGCCAAAACGGGTCCGGCGGGAACTGCGATGAGCAAGCCGGCACCCAACACCTGGACAAAACCGCGCCTGCTCAGACCAAACTGGTAATCAACTTCATTGGACGATTCCTCGTCGTCTCGTGGATTCATATCATTGAAGAGAGAATGTGATTTCATGGCGGGTGGCGGGTTTACCTCGTGGCCGTGCCGGCGGCACGTTGGATGGCCTTGATAATCTTGGGATAGCCACCGCAGCGGCACAGATGCCCATTCATCAATTGCTTGATCTCGAGTTCGGTTGGATGCGGATTCTCCACCAGCAACGCCACCGCGCCCAGGACCATGCCCGGCGTGCAATAGCCGCATTGAGGCGCGCCTTCGGCCACAAACGCCTCCTGAACCGGATGCAGTGAGCTGCCGGCGCCGAGTCCTTCGATTGTGGTTATCGCCTTGTTACGGACTGTTCCGACCGGCGTAACACACGATGAAGCGCGTTTGCCGTCAATCAGCACCGTGCAGGCGCGGCATTGGCCCTCACCGCAGCCGAACTTGGTGCCGGTGAGATGAAAATCCTCACGCAACACCTCGAGCAGTGGGCGCCGCGGGTCGGTGGTCGTGGTTCTTTCCTGGCCATTAATGATCAGGGTTATCTTTTCTTCCATAACTCTTATTGCGATTGGTTAAGGTTGTTGCGGCAGAGCCTGAACGCGATAGAAACCGGCGTAGTTGGTGGCTGAAGCGATTGTCCACTGGGTCAGGGAACCGGTGGCAGTCAACGGTTGGCTTGCCGGCTGCCAGGTTCCAGCGCTGATTTGGGGACGTCCCCAAACCTGGTAGGCCTTTCCCGCCGCGCTCGGCCATGCCATCGTGACGCCTTCCGCCGAGGCAGAAATCCACTGGATTTTCAGCAGAGACGCCGGATTCGTAGGGTCCGTTCCGGCTATGTATTCGGCCAGATTATTGAAGGCATCCCCATCCGGATTCGCATTGGGACCGGCATCAGGCGCCGTCCATGGGCTGAAGTATTGCCGCTGAAACCGATCATCCAATCCATCAAAATTAAAATCCGGCACCGGTTCCAGAACCGTCAGAAAGCCATTGGCATAGGATACATTGTCACCCTGCTGGACCACGAAACCGCGCATGCCGGGAGTGGCAGCGGCAGCGACGCTGATCGGCACCGAGATCAGATTCATACCAAACTTTCCGGGATTGAAAATAGGCGCCCCCACGGTAAGCCCGTCTCCGGTAATGGTCAGGGTCGCGTTCGAGGTCGGAAGGTCTGCCGAGTAAACTCCCACCACCATGTTGCTCTGCCCCGGGCGGATGGACGCCGGGGCATTGATGACGACGTAAAAGGCCGGGTCAGCCGACGGCGGCCGAATCCGGCTGATGCGAAATGCGGGGTTCCCGCCGGCAACCGCAAAGTTCCGCGTTTGTGAATCCCCGGCGACAAGGTTGACGCTTATCGGCGACGAGGGCAGGAAGCCGGTGACGGCGCCACTCCATTCTGGCGAGATGTCTCTCCCGCCGAGCAAGGAGTAATAGCCGGCCGGGTCCAATGGAGTTGCTCGGACCTGGTAATTGCCGGGTGCTAAAGCCGTTACATCATAGGAGCCATTGGCGCGGGTGACTGTGCCGGCGACGACATTGCCATACGCGTCTTCAGCGGTCAGGACCGCTCCCAAAATCCCCGAGCCATTCATAGTGACGTAACCATGCAGGTTGGCCAAGGTGGCGGCGAATGCCGGTTCTGGGTAAAGGGTGCGCACGGCGGCGATTTCGTCGCTCGATAATCCCGCTTGGGCGCTTTCGCCGCTCTCGCCGCGCACCAACATCGTGGCGCCACCGACCGGTGAATGTTCCAACCCGAGCAAGTGGCCAATCTCGTGCAATAAAACGGCCTCGATCGAGTACGTTCCATTCTTGGGCGGGGACTCCGCTGACCACGAAAAGTCGGCGCCATTGAGCACGATATCCGCCTCGATCAAGCTGTTGTCATCGAGAAACGAGTAATAGGCATAACCAAGCACGCCGGTAATGTCATCCAGACCGCCATTGACGAGCGGTGGCCTGGATTTCACCCAAAAAACCACATTGGTATTATCCTCGGTGTTGATATCAACTCCAGGCCCTGCCAGGCCGCCGAATTCAAACTTGAGAATCGTGCCGGGGATGGCCGCCCATTGATCAAAGCTGGCTCGGGCGGCATCGAGCTCGGCCTGCCGATTGGCAGCGGAATAGGCGTCTTGGGCCAGGTAATACCGGATCGCATGGGTCTGCCGGTTTAGGACATTGGTGCTTACGAGGCTATCGGGGGAGAGCAGGTTCCAACGCCGGGGCCGGCCTGCGTCGTCGACATTAACCACGAATGCCCGGGCCGAAACCGCTCCCACCAGCCAGAGAATCATGAGTCCGCGCAGGGTTCTCATCGCGCGGCTCCTTTGACTTGAAGTTCCAGGTTCGCGAGGGTTAATTGCTCCGAACCGGCTCGCGCCTCGAGCTGGGCCTTCGAGCCAGCCGATCCAGGCCGTCCAAGGAAAGGGTTCCAGACCAGCTTCTCTTTTGTGTCCGGATCGGTCCAGACATGGAATTTACCTTGCATGAGTCCGACGGTGACACCTTCACCCCGCTGGTTCAGGACCAGGAATGCCACCACCTCTTCGCCGACCGCGTAGTCCACTTGCAGAGGGACAACGCTTGTTTGATTCCCGATTCTGCCTCCGCCGTAAACGATGGTGAACCTGCCGGATGCGGCGCTGCCTTTCAACACCTTATCAACTTCCAATTCGACCTGGGTGTATATGCGCCCGGCGGAATCGCGATGGCAGCTCTTATTCTTGACCGTCCCCTGAACGACTACCTGGGCCCTTTGGGTCATTTGATCGATGCTCAACTGGATCATCTGGCCGGCCAGAAACGGGGTCATCAGCCACAAGGCGATTCCCACCATGAGGGTTTGCTTGGACGATTTCATTTTTAAACAAAGTGGATTGTGGCGAAGGAGCCTTTGCTTGCAAAGGTTTTCAGCGTCCGCATCCGTCCATTCGTTCACGGAAGATGGAGCCGTGCCCCGAACACGCGCGCAAAGTACCCCCCGCGCTGAATCAATTCCGCCGGAGTGCCCATCTCGGCCATGAGACCGCCTTCGAGAACGATCACCTGGTCCACTTGCCGGAGGATGCCGGGCCGATGAGTGGCGATCAGAGTGGTTCTTCCGCGCATCAATTCCTCGAGACTGGCATTAACCAGCGCCTCGCTCTCCGCATCCAGGGAACCGGTGGGTTCTCTAGAATCAGGACTTGCGCATTTTTTCAGAAAGGCGCGCCCCAGGCTGAGACGCTGTTTTTCTCCGACACTCAACCGTGAGCCGCCTTCGCCCACCAGAGTGGTGTATTTCTCGGGCAATTGCTGGATGAACTCGTCGGCATGGGCGGCGCGGGCGGCGGTTTGAATCTCGTCCAGCGTGGCGTTGGGCCGGCCATAGGCGATATTCTCGGCCACGGTGCCGGGCATGAGCAATGGCTCCTGCATCACGAGCGAAATCCGCGATCGCAGCTCGTTCAAACGCAATTCGCGCAGGTCCACCCCATTCAGTCGCACCGCCCCTTTTAGCGGGTCGAAAAAGCGGGGCAACAGGTGCAGCAAGGTGGATTTTCCCGCCCCGCTCGGCCCCACCAAAGCCGTCGCATGACCGGCGGGTATCTCGAAGGTGATGCTGCCTAAAACCAGGCGTCTGGGTTCGTATCCAAACGAAACGGCATCGAACGAAATGGCGCCGGGCACCGCGGCTTTGGCGGAGGGCAATTCGATTACCTCGACCGGTGTATCCAGGATTTCAAAAACGCGCTTGGTTCCGGCATTGGCCTCAGCCAGCGTGGCCCCCATGCGAGAAAGCTGATTCAACGGATCGTAGAATTGGCCCAGGTAAGCCAAGAAGACGAGCAACTCGCCAATGGTCAATCTTCCCTGCCAAACCTGTTGGGCGCCCATCCAGGCGATGCCGCCTACCCCCAGTCCAAAAACCACCCCAATCGCCGCCAAATACACGACCTCCCAGCCGTGCTGTGACAACCGCGCACGCAAAGCGCGGGCGACCTGGCTGGCGTATTGACGTTCCTCGCCGGCTTCCTGGGTGCAGCTTTGAATCAAAGGCATGGCGGAAATGGTTTGCTGCACCTGCGAGGTCACCCGGCTGTCCGCCTGGTGTGCCGCCAGGCTCTGCCGGCTCATTTTCCGGCCCAAAACACGCATAGCGATCAACAGCAACGGCACCGTGCCCAAGGCGAAAAACGTCAACAACCGGTTCAATTGCCACATCACCGCCACCATCAGGCCAAGCGAGAGACAAGCCGTCACAAAATTGAACAAGCCATGTTGAAACAAGGTTTGAAAAGAATAGGTGTCCCATGCCGCGCGATAGATCACGTCGCCTTGGCGCGCCCCTTGATAGTAGCGCAGCGAAAGCCGCGCCAGCCAGTGGAACAGCCGGTTTCGCACCCGGGCAAGACCACGCAAGCCAACCTTGATCACCAGGTAATTTTGAACTGTGGACAGGCCTGCTTGCAGGAAGTACACGAGGAGAATTACCAGGCTCAATATCACCAGCATGCCCTGCTTTCCCCAGCCGCCAACCCACGAGGCCATCCATGCCGGCCAGGGTTTGTTGTTCAGGAGGCTATCGACGATCAATGCCAACGGCCACGGCTTAAGCAGGTTGAGCCCGGTGCTCAATCCCAACAGCACCAGCACCAGCAGGATCAACGGCGTGTCGACCCAGAAAAATCGCAATACCCGGAACAGGTTTTTCATCTGCACACGACGGCAACCGTTGGCGCCCGAGGCAGCCGAGGAAAATTATTCGATCAAATCGTTTTTCGAACGGACCCGCGCCTCCATGGCGTGGACAATGGGCATCGCACGCGCTATGGCATTTCGGTCCGTTTGTCCCAAAAAGGTCTTCATGGTAACCCTCACGGCCGCCACGGACTCGCCGTTCCGGTCATGAATCGGCATGGTCACCAGGATTTTATTCCCGTTTCTTCCGCAATAAATCGTGTCCCGGCTGATGACATTTTGTTCTACTTCGCCGCCGGGGCGCCCGATTTCCTGTGGCTGTTTGCTGGCGATGATGTGGGGAACAGGGGGCGAATTGGTTTGAACGTAGATCGCCAGACCAACCAACCGCGGATATTTCTTGATCATGTCCCGCACCAGTGTGACCGCCAGTGGTTCCCGCGGAGTATATTGGATGCGGGTATCGACGAAGTAACTGACCGAGTCCGATTTGGTCCAGAACCCGATCTTGCCGCTGGTGAAGCTGTAATCGGTGGCATCGGGAATGGGCTGTTTGCCATCGAGCTGAAACCGTAACCGGTTGCCCTTGCATTCCACGGTCAGATCATGCCAGACGTTCGTGGCGATGACCATGTTCGTGCCGACGAATTCGCCGCGGACACCATTCACGACCTTATAAAACCGGAACGTGCCGCCCAGCGAACTGGCGCGCACCACATAATAGTTGTTTTCATCCTGAATCCGGAAGGCTATTCCCGCCATTTGCTCACGCTCGCCCGCCACGGTTTTGAACCGGGTGGTCAGGACAAAATCGCCAAATTCTTCCCCCTCGAAAATCAGCATCGGAAAATGCTCGTCCGTCGGGTCGCGGGCGAGTTGGGCCAGAACCGCCCGTTTGGCCACCGAAGGCGCCTTGCTGGTAATGGGAGCCATCAACGGCGCTACTTCATCCTGTATGATTTGCCAGTCCCCGGGTTTTCCCGAACCCGACACCGTGCTGCGAAAGCCCGGCGGCGGCTCGTGCAACGGGTAGTCCGAAAAAGTAAAAAGCTGCTCCGCCGCCAGAGCCGAACCAACCCAGACTAAACTTGTAAGCCAAACGTAAAAACGCCACATGCGCGGGAATTATAGGCCGCTCCCGCGAAACGACAAGAACTTGTCAGGACGTGGCTCATATCGCGTGTAACAAAGTGAACTCTCGATGTCCAAGCCGCGCAAAAATCCGCAACACCAGGTGATCGAGAGTTGGACGTTCGGGGAGCGGAAAGATGGACAGGGCACTGCTCCATCAGCGTCGCGGATGCTCCTGCTCGTTCAGGGCTGGATAGAAAAGCGTATGCATGGAAGCTTAGCCAGGATATTTCGCACTTCCTTTGAAACGCCAACACCTTGCCGTGTGAGGGCACACGGCCTACGACCCTCAAAAACCCGTCCCTGTAGCCGGATCCCCTGACCCGGCGCTCAACGTATATCCGGGTTAGCTGTAATCTGGTGGGGTGTTTTTGACCGTTGACCTGGGACGTTGCCCCAGGTCACAGGTCAAAACACTCCCAAGGTCCAACGGCCCGTTCCATCCTGGCAAGGGTCACGGGTTTCTTACCTGCTTCGCGTTGGGCCGGTCGACGCGCTGCCGATTTGGAATTCGGCGATACAGCAGGTTAGGAAACCCACGCCACAGTCTGCTGTATCGTAGGTTCCCGCACCCGATCGCCATGCCACAATCATCGAGCATCCTCATCGTCCACGTCATTTCCAGCGCATGACTGGGACGGGCTTTCAGCCCTTGGATTTTTTTGGCCGCCGTTCCTGCGGCGTTGCCCCGGACTGAGATGGGGCCGCACCTGTGGTGCTCAGCGGATGCGCGCGGATTTACCCCCCGCGGTCTGGGGAGTAATACACCAAGGAAACAAAAGTTTTCGTCCCACACCCATGCCATCCTGATGGTCGAGGATTAGCTTGCTTTTTTTGCAAAAATCTGCATTATCTCAGCCGTCACACATGGTAACGAATGAGTATGCCCGCGCGCCCAAAGATATTGTTGCTGGATGACGATCCGGACGTGCTCGAATTGTATGCAGAGCTGTTGTCGCGCCTCCCCAGCCAACCTGAGATTCGACGCGCCAGCTCCGGGGGAAGCGCGATCGCCATGTTGGCCGCCGAACCGTTTTCACTGCTCTTGTGTGACGTGAAGATGCCGAACATGGACGGCTTGCAGGTTCTGGCTACGGTGCGGCGGCGGTTCCCGAACCTGCGAACCGCGGTGCTCACGGTGTTGACTAATGAGCAAATCCGAATGCGCGCTTATGCGATGGGTTTGGACCTTTACCTGGAAAAGCCGCGGACGGCGCCGGAGATTCGGATTTTTCTCGATTGCGTCGAGTCATTACTCGGGCAGGAACTCCGCGAGAGCTTCCACCAGGTTCAAAGCAAGAATCTCTTGGACATGATCCAGTTGGAATGCTTGTCCCAGGGATCTCAGGTTCTGAAGGTTCATTGCGGCAACCAATCGGGAAGTATTTGGCTGCAGAACGGCGAGATCATCGATGCGGCCATAGCGGATTTGAAGGGTAAAAACGCCTTCCAGCGAATCGTTTCATGGAAGACGTCCACCTTCGAGATCCTGCCGGACGAACCTAGTCATCCGCGCGCCATATTTGACTCCTATCAGGCCTTGCTGCAAGAATCGGTGCGTGAACTTGAGGAGGGATGGAATCCGGTCGAGGCTGGCGGAGCGTCCTCGGCGAGCCTGCCTGCTCCGCGGTCGCTGGCCGACCTGGCTGCGCTCAATGGAGTCGAGTTCGCCTTGCGCCTGGCCCCGGACAAGGCTGAGCCGGTCGAGTGCTGCGCCCTCGAGAATCCCCAGCCCGTGGCCGGTTGGATGCGGCAGACGATGAATCAATTCGGCGCCCTGGGCGCGGCGATGCAGGCGGGTGGATTGCAGCGGGTTGACGGATTCGGTTTGCAGCGCCACGTGGTGGTGGCAGTGCGGGACAAAGACCTCCTCGGCGTGGGATTTCATCGGAACATGTCACGGGCGCAAATGGTTGCCATCATGAACACCTTGATTGCTCAATTGCCTCAATGAAAACCGCCGCCCAACCACCGAGTTCCGCCCAGGCAAGTTTCCCAAGCGGCTGTTTCACGGTTGACCCGTGTGGCGAGATCATTGCGTCTACCCTGCCACACACCTTTCCGTCCGCGCATGTCCGGCGGATTGCGGAACAGGTCCTCCAGACCTTTCGCGCGGCACAAGAGGCCCAGTTGCTGCTCAACGAGCTCCAAATCCATTACCCCGCCCTGAAATTGACCGCGCGCAATCTGCGCGGTGGCGCAATCATATTTGTGGCGCCTCATTCACAAGCATGAACTCCTGGTTTTGTCCACTGTAATCCTTATGTCCCAGCCAAATCTCGATCAACTGATCCGGCAACTGGAAAACTACCTGGAGTGCTGGAAACAGTTTAATCATTATCTGAATCTAGCGCGGACAAAGAAATTCACCGAAGAGGACGAGAATCAGTTTTTGGAACTCAAGAGCTTGCTCACGCAGGAGCTCGAGCTGATCCTTGCCGCCATCGAAAGCGGGACGCCCAACAAAGATGACATCCATTCGGTGGTCAGCAGCGCGCCGTCGATTCGCTTTCTGAGTGAATTGAGCGAAGCCTCCTTGCGCAATCTCGAAAACCAATGGCACCGGATTTTCATCTCCTGGCAGTCCATTCTGGGCCAGCTCAAGGTTCGAAAACGCCAAGGTGCATCCCGGTTCTCCCTGTCGCGCTGGTTCGGTCAGGAAACCGGCTAGAACCCACATTCTTTTGGAGTGCGGTGGCAAGCCTTATGGCGCGACACCGCTTTGGCCTACCCCGAAGGAAAAGCGCCGTCACGTCTCACGTCTCGCGTTTCGCGTTTCGCGCTCCACGCTCTCACGGTGTCCTCGCCGCTTCGTCCCTACCGTAGCAGATTCTTTTCCTGAGCCGGCTTGATATACACGCTGAGTGACGACTTGATCCGGGCCGCCTTGGCGGCGTTCATTACCTTGACGATCTGGCCGAAAGGCGCCTCGGTGTCGGGGCGGATGGCGAGGGTGACTTGTGGATTCCTGGCGACGGCGGCAGCGAGTTCGGCCTCCAAGGAATCGTCGGTTACGGGCTTGGTGCCCAGGAAAAGATAGGGCGGTTGCTTGCTGATGGTCACGACAAGATTGGCCTCGGTGGCGCCCGATTTTTTGGACTGGGTAGACTCGGGCAAGGCGAGTTTGAGGGCCGGATACTGTTTGAAGGTGGTGGAGACCATCAAGAAAATGAGCAGGACGATCAAGACATCGATGAGCGAAACGAGGATGATCGTCGGCGGGTTACGGTTTTTCCGACTGGTGAATCGCATAACTTAACCGTTGAAGGCGATCATTTCTTCTTGCGGCGATAAAGGCCCCGCAGGAATTCGTCGCACAGGGTCTCCATTTCAACGGCGATGGACTCGACCTTTTTGTTATAATAGCTCCAGGCAATCAGTGAAGGAATGGCGATCAGCAAGCCCATCAGGGTGGCGTTCAGGGCCAAAGCGATGCCGCGGGCGAAGGCGACGTTGTCGCCCATGCTGGCCCCGCCCAGGTTGCTGAAGGAGGTGATGAGTCCGTGAATGGTCCCGACCAATCCCAAGAGCGGCGCGATGCCAACGATGATCTCGAGCACCACCAGGCCTCGTTCCAACTGCAGTATCTCGTGCCGGGCCAATGTCTGCAGCGTGTCAGCATTCTCGATTCGTGTCCAATGCTGATGTTCCACCGCCGCCGACAAAAGTCGGCTCAAGGCGGAAGGCTCAACCGCGCAAAGGCCCTTTAACTGATCGGCATCCTCCAGCGCCCGGCAGTTCTCGGCTCCCTCTTTCACCCCAGCCGGGATCACCTTCGACCACCGCAAGGCCACACCGCGTTCGATAATAAAGGTCAAGCCGACGACAGACGTCAGCGCCAACAGGATCATGAATGGATCACCGCTTCTTAGCAATTCCCACATAAATTCGTTTTTGGATCACTCTTTAGCTCAAAATTTTCCGCCAACAAGAATTTTCCGAATTGGAAACATCCCCCGGAGAGCCGCAGTAATCGGCGGGAGGCTCAATCGTAATAAAAAGTGAAGCGGACCTCGCGATAATCGCTGCCGACCATCCGCCGCATATCGCTCGGCCAGCGCCCGTACGGCGCCGGGTCCAGCACCGCTCGTTGGCAAATCAGACTTAGCAATTCGCCCACTGAATTCTCGGCAACGTGCACGTCGGTTATCCGCCCCTCGTATGTCAGACGAAATTCCAGAACCACTTTCCCGGTTCGACCACGAACATAATCATTCTCATCCAGCAGGTCATACCACCGTTGCTGGATCGCCGCAACAATAGCCGCGTCATAAGCCCCAAACGGAGTCGCCTTGACGTCCAGTGAAGCCTCGAGCCCGCGCCTCTTCACCCCCCCTTCCTGGAGCATTTTTTCCCCGGCCAGTAAACCTCGCTGCTGCCGGGCCGCCGCCAGGGTCCGGGGACGCGAACGCGCCGGTGGCGGCGCGACAAGGGCAGGAGCGCTTTCCGTCGATGGTTGAGCGGCTGCCGCAATTTCGGTTTGAGGCTTGGCGAAGGTCAAATCACCCGGCTCAACTTTGGCCTGAGCCTGGGGCTGCGTTTCCGCCGGTTTCGGTTCCGGTTTGTTCTCGACGACTTTAGGCTCAGGTTTTGACTCGATAATCTTGGGTGCCGGCTCGATCTTTGCGGTCATCGGCTTCAGCTCCGGCATTGTTTCCTGGCTTTCCATCGCCCCCGGCAGTGGCTGCAATGGAAGTGCTTTGGGACGGGGCGTGGACGTCGTCCGGGCCAGGTGGTTCTGATTGCCGGTAATGTTTGGCACGTCGCTTTCGACCCGCACCTCCGGATTGGCAGCCACCGAGTTCCTGCTGGAATAGTATTTTGCCGCTTTCGGCACATCAGTAACGGCCTGGGACGGGTCCACCTCCACGAACACCAAAGGCACCTCGGGTTGGTTTTGCTGGGTGTTATCCTTGTTTTTGAGATTGGCCTTGCTCTTGGTCTCGAGCGCCTGTTTGTTGGCCTGGCGGCGAAGCGCTTCCGCCATCCAGTGGGGAATTCCACGCGGTTTCCACCAGCCCAACTGATGACCGAGTTCCATGGTCGAAAACAACACCACATGGAACAATAGCGAGAGGGCGAACGCCCGAACCAGGGAGTTCGTCCATATTCTCAGGCGGCGAATATCCAGACTAACCGCAATCATCGAAGCTAGACAATGCCGCAGACATGCGTTAAGAGCAATAGGAAGTTGATCGATGGCAATTGCGCTTTGCCACCGCTCCCTCGGCAGCCGCCGCGGATTCGTGAACTGCGATTGACTGACAACGCCCCAGCCAACACCTGGTCACGGACAGTGGTGTTTCGCAATCCGTCTCGTTCCTCGCATCCCCCGCACCGGAGGCCGACGGCAATACGGCTGGTTGTTTTCCGGATTTACGGCGCAGGACTCGCCAGGCCTGCTCCGCTCGAGACCGGTGGGGGCGCCCCGCCTGGATCAGACTTGCCGGTGGTTTGACCAGGGGAGAAAAGAGTCACTGTTCGGACTCCATAATCGCCCAGCGGCAGCCATAAACCCCGATCCAGCGCGCCGTCCGCATGTTTCAAGTCCCCCCAAATCCAACTGCTGATCGAATCCGCCCCGATGAGGCGGAGTTTGGGAAGGTCAGCGGCATCGAACAGCCGGTAGGTTCCGTCCGAGGTCTGCGCCGCCAACAAATCGCCGAACGCCGCCAGGTCATTGGCGGCTGAGCCCAGGCTTATGCCGCCCAGCCGAACGAACCGGCCCCCGTCGCTTAGGGTCCATGTCTCGAGGGTATTGTTGTTATTAGTGGAAGTATCGGGCCGGCCAATGAAGATATTTGTTCCGAAAACCAGCAAAGGATGAGGCCAGTCCTTGGGCAATTGCAGGGAATCGACCAGGTGCGCGGAAACACCGTCGTAGGCGCTCGCATCGAGCCAGTCCAACCAATCGGTCGTCCAATCGGCCGACCAATGCGGTGCCTTGGTGTATAACAAGGCGCCATTGGAGGAGATTCCCTGCAGCACACCCGGGATGTTGACTGGGTTTCGCACGGTTGGAGTGGTTGGGTCGGCGTAATCGACCACGTCCAGGTAATAGCGTTGCGTCCAAATGCCAACTGGCGGTTCGTTAGTAACGGTTTCACCCGTGGTTGGGTCCACTTCGATGGTCGGCGCCGGTGGCAGTTGTCCCTGCAACACTACTCCTTCGATAAACTCGTTGGCCTGATGGCTCAGGTAAACCATGCCGTTTGCGGCATATGCGTAACTCAAGCTCCACCAACCGTTGGTAAACAGGTTCACTTCGGAAACGAATTTCGGTATCGGCGGATTTTCCACGTTGAAGGCCAGCAAGCGTCCGCCGTTCCCCCCCCAATACCATGGCCATGGGGCGAAGATGTCGGAAACTACGCCGCCAACCACTTCCGGCCCTCCAATTCGAATGCCGCCTCCCATTATCGGCCACCAATTGGCGCTTCCGCCCGACCAGACCAAAAGTCCTGGCTTAGGCCAAACCGCTTGGCCGAAACCGCCGTTGAAATTGGTGACCGCCGCTTGCTCCTGCCCGACCAGGCTTAGCTCGGGTAGTTTGGCCAAGTCATAAACCGAGAGTGAGACGGGCGGTTGATTGGTCCCGTAGTCTTTGAACGGCGAAGGTATTCCGTCCCAAGTGGCTTGGACCAGGTAAGGCCAATCAGTCCCCGAGACTCCCTGCAAAAGGTAAAGAAGTCCGTCGTGAACCGTCGCGCCGACCACCGGCAGTATGTTCGTCAAACTCAAGAGATTCACGACCGTGTCCGGGTCGTTCGCGAGTGTAACCCTCAACGTCGGCGCA
>JAMCZD010000175.1:12504-13055 GCA_023473405.1 Candidatus Omnitrophota bacterium | reverse complement strand
GCCGGCGGTTGGGATTCTCGACGGTCCTGGATAACCAGCCCGCGACGTTTTCCACCGCCTTCCCGATGAGTCAGATCGCCTTTTACGCCGGTTGGTATGATGCCAACGTTTCCGGTCCGTTCACCCAGTTTTTCCTCCAAAACCGCGCTATGGCGAGTTTCGGATAATCCCTCGAGGTATTTTATGAGCTCGGGCACGGGAAGGCCGGTGACCTGATTAAGGTTCACAATGCGCAGGTGAGACCACTCGATCAATTTACTGTGTCGTCGAAGCAGGTCGGCGTGCTGCTGCTGGGGCAACCGGTCGAAAGGACAATACAGCGGGTCCCCAACAACTGTGGTCTGCCAGGAGAGAGCCTTTTGCGAGGCATAAGCGGCCTCGCCAAAGGTGAATCCGTGCAAAAGCCGCGCGAAGAACATCGCAATATCGGGTGTCCCCTCGAGGTAAGGCTCGTTCACGCAGCCCATAGTGGCGGTAACGCCTTTGGCCAATAATGGGCCGACCCAGTATTGATTCGGAGTTCGAATCGACGGCCAGGACAAAGCCGCTTA
>JAMCZD010000175.1:0-12494 GCA_023473405.1 Candidatus Omnitrophota bacterium | reverse complement strand
GTGCGGAAGGGTGAACGGACCGGAAACGTTGGCATCATACCAACCGGCGTAAAAGGCGATCTGACTCATCGGGAAGGCGGTGGAAAACGTCGCGGGCTGGTTATCCAGGACCGTCGAGAATCCCAACCGCCGGCAAATTTCAGCGGCGTTGCGAATCCAGTCGTCGCCCATTTTGTAATTGCCATTGCTTAAACCGCGCGCGTCGAAATAGGCCCGCCCCCATAATCCATCGGTTTCAGCCTGGATGGCCTTATCGACTAGCCCTCGGGCAATGGCGCTCGACGGGCCATCCAATCGCGACACCATCAGCAGCCCATTGGCCGGCCGCAACGAGAAGGAATTGGTGGTTCCAAAAAGCGGATTCATGAGAGGACCGAACAATCGATAGCCGCTCTTGCTTAGCGGCAACATGGCCAATTCGCTGTCGACCGCGGCATCGTTGCGGCGCAGCTCGATGCGGATTCCCGACTCACCGTTTTCGATCAAGTTGGTATCGGTCAGGATTTTCAAAGGCACACCGTAACAGAGAACCAGGTAACGAATCGTGGCGTCCTTGACCCGGTAATAGACCTGTCCCGGCTCAGTCTCGGTAGCCGGCTGAATGCTCGCCTCGAAGGTGAGGAGCTTCTCTTTCTCGAGGTCGTGCAGCAAAGGCCGCTGCAGCAGCTCGCCGAACTCGGAGCGGGTGATCGCTTCGGTTTCGGGCAAGTCGAATCCAAAAACCTGCGTAGCCGGCACCTTCCGCCGGCTGGCATAATACTTTGCCACCTCCTTCGATTCGGACATGCGCTGATTATAAACCACCGCCACCTCGGCTCCCGATTCCGCCGCTGTCGAGTGAAAAGGTAAAGACACCACTCCGAGACATCCCCAGGCAATCAACCATCGTTTCATCATTTTCAAATGGTATAGTTGAACCGTTATTGGCCAGCCAAACCGTCCTAAGCCACCTCAACCCGCAGCCCATCGTAGGACAATGTCACACTGTCCGGCATTTCGGCCTGGTCGGCATCATAATCGTAATCATGAGTTAAATGGGTGAGATACGTCCGAGCGCCGCGAATCCGTCGGGCGGCTGCCAAGGCCTCGTCCAGACTCATATGAGTCCAATGCGGTTTGCGTCGCAAGGCATCGAGCACAACGGTCTCAGCCCCTTGGACCTGGTCCACCGCGGGGCCTGGCACTTCCTTGCAATCGCAGAGGTAAGCCAATCGTTTTTTGCCGTCCTGAACGAAGAGATACCCATTGGTCGGGGTTCGTCCATGCGGCAAGGCCACCGGCATTACCTGCAGATCACCCACGTTGAACGGCCCGTCAACAATTCGCGGCTCGGGAATAAAATAACCCTTCGGGATCGGGCCGCCATTGAATGCATAAGCAAAAACCCGCTGCAAATCCGCCATCGTCGAGGCGCCGGCATAAACCGGCAGCGGTTTCCCCCCGCGCAAATCGCAGAACCGCCGGCAATCATCTAATCCCATAATGTGGTCGGCGTGCGAATGCGTGAATAGGACCGCATCCAGCCAACGGATATTTTCCCGCAGCACCTGGAGTCGAAACTCCGGCGTGGTGTCAATGACCAATTTAACACGGTCGGTGGACACATAAATCGACGGACGCGTTCGATGGTTTTTTGGATTCGCGAGAAAGGCGGCGGGATAATCCTGGCCGATAATCGGCACACCCTGCGAGGTGCCGGTGCCCAGAAAAATAAACGAAAACGACATATGACCTGAGTTATCGGCGTCAGGAAATCTCCAGACCTGACTGGGCGTGCTTTGGTCTTGATCGTGTTGAAGACGGCGCCACGCGGACTTTTTCAGCAATTATCGTCATCACGCTGGCATTCTAACAAACCCAATGACCATCGGCAAGCGCCACCAGATTCGAGATACGCCGCAAGGAGAATTGCCGCCTCAAAATTTCTTTGCGTTACCCTTGATGAACCGCCAGATTCATCTTCGACCTGGTTACCATGTTATCCACGCTTCGTATCAAAAACTTGGCCTTGGCAGCAGATGTGACGCTCGAGTTGGCAGCCGGCTTCAACGCGATCACCGGCGAAACAGGCGCCGGCAAGTCCATCATCATCGGCGCCCTGAACCTCGTGCTTGGAGAACGAGCCGACCGCACCTTGATTCGGAGCGGTTGCGACAGTTGCGTTGTCGAAGCCGGATTCGATGTGACAGACCTGCGGGCGCCCCTGGCAGAGTATTTGGAGCAAAACGGCCTGGAACCGTGCGATCAAAACCAGTTGATCCTTAAACGGGTTTTCACCGCCGCCGGCGCCAATCGACAATTTGTGAATGGTTCGCCAACCACGCTGGCCGTCCTGAGCGCCATCGGGCAGTGGCTGGTCGATATCCATGGTCCGCACGAGCACCAATCCCTCCTCCAAACCGCCAGTCAATTGGCCATCCTCGATGCCTATGGCGGACTCGAAGAGCGCCGGGAGACCTTCGCTGCGCTGGTCCGGCGCCGTGCGGATTTGGAGGCGCAAAAGGCCGCCCTTGTGGTGGATGAACGCACTTACGCCCAGCAGCTCGATCTGTTGCGGTTCCAGGTAAACGAGATCGACGCAGCCCGGCTTCAGGCCGATGAGGAAGCTCAACTGGACCAGGATTTCCGCCGGGCCAGCAACGCCGCGCGCCTCCTCGAACTGAGCCAGACCGCGTTGAACCTGGTCAATGCTGACGAGTCATCGTTGTTGATCCAAGCCGGGGCCCTGGGGCGTGCCTTGCAGGAATTGGCGCGTTTGGACTCGAACGCCAACTCAATGCTGGCGCTGCATGAACAAATGACCGCTCACCTGCGCGAGCTCCAGTCTGAGCTCTCGCGCTACGCCGACCGCATCGATCTTGATCCCGCGCGGCTCAGCGAACTCGAGTCCCGCATAAATGTCATCACTGGCCTCAAGCGGAAATACGGCGCGCACATTGCCGAGGTGCTGGCTTTTGGTGAACAGGCACGCCATCAGCTTGATCAACTCGAAAAGCGCGAGGTCGAGCTCGAACGTATCCAGGGCGAGCTTGAACGGCTCGACCTCGATCTCGAACGTGCCGGGAAAGACCTCTCCACGCGGCGCCGCGGGATTATCCCGAAGCTGGTCAAGGCGGCTACCAAAGAGCTGGCCGACTTGGGCTTCAAACAATCCACCTTCGAAGTCTCCATCACCACCGAATCGGACCTCGCCCAATTCAAATCAACGATCCCATCGAGCGGGCTGGACCAGGCCGAGTTCGAGTTCGCTCCGAACATTGGCGAGCCCACCCGACCGTTGCGCGCCATCGCATCCTCAGGTGAGCTGGCGCGGGTGATGCTGGCGCTTAAAACGGTGTTGGCAGCCGAGGACCGGGTCCCGGTCTTGGTGTTCGACGAGGTGGATGCCAATATCGGTGGCGAAACCGCCAGGATAGTGGGCAGAAAAATGCGCCAGATCGGACACCAACGCCAGGTCCTCTGCATCACTCACTTGGCGCCAGTCGCCGTCGGCGCAAACGCCCACTACCGCGTCAATAAACTCGTCAAAGACGGCCGGACCATTTCCGAGATTCACCGGTTGACCCAGATCGAGCAAATCACTGAGTTGGCGCGAATGCTGGGCGGCCAATCGGACGCCGCCCGGAAACACGCCGAAGCGATGCTAAAAACCGCCTCGAACTGAACCGGCGAAAGGCTTTTCAATTCGCCACTCCGTGCTACAGTTTCCGTGCATGACAAAACCGCTTGCTCTACTGGTCTACGAAAACCTGCTGTCCGGCAACCAATTGCGAATACGGCTTCAAGACCTGGGCTACCGCGTCCAGACTATGTCCGATACCACCGATTTGATAGCCTTCGCCCAGCAGGAAAAACCCATGGTCGTCCTTATCGACCTTGTGTCGACCAACTCGGACACTTGCGCTGCGATTGCCGATATTAAGAAAAATCCAGCCACGGTTCATATCCCCATTCTCGCCTTCTCCGGCGAACAACACGCCGAGTTGCAGAAGGCCGCCCGCGAGGCCGGCGCCACCCTGGTAGCCAGCGATGCCGCCATTCTGCCGCAATTACCGCATTTGCTGGAGCAACTGTTGCGGGTTGATTAGCAGGCCGGCTCACCGCCAAGCACTCAATGGAGCTGATTAAATCCACAAAACAGGAACTCGCTAAACACGCCGAACACAAGAACGATCTCGAAGCGAAGCCGCCGGCGGAACCGATTGTTTCCAGCCTTTACGTGCATGTTCCGTTCTGCGCGCATAAGTGCGTTTACTGCGCCTTTTATTCCGAAACGCCTGCCGGTAACCTGATCGACCGATACATCGCCGCCCTCATCCGCGAAATGGAGATGGCAGCACCCAATTGCCGGCTGCAGACCGTCTATTTCGGCGGCGGCACCCCCTCGCTCCTTAACTGCCGCCAATGGCAACTCATCCTGCAAGCAATGGACCGCCTCGGCCTCGTCGGCGCCGCTGAATGGACGGTCGAATGCAATCCCGCCACCATCTCGTTTGACAAGGCGAAACTCTGGAGAGACTACGGCGTTAACCGCGTATCCATGGGCATCCAATCGCTCGACGACGACTTGCTCGACCGCTTGGGCCGCATCCACAGCCGTGCGATGGCCTTTCGCTCCTTCGATCTCCTCCGCCAAGCCGGTTTCGATAATCTGAATCTTGACCTCATGTTCGCCATCCCCGGCCAGACCATGACGGTCTGGCGCCAGACCCTGCGCGAAGCCATCGCCATGAACAGCGAACACCTCTCTTCCTACGAGATTACCTACGAGGAAGACACCCCGCTGTTCGAACAATTGGCCGCCGGGCGCATCGGCCAGGACGACGACCTGGCTTGCAATATGTACGAGGAATGGATCGCCGCCGCCATTCAGGCTGGCTTTGTCCAGTACGAAGTCTCGAATCTCGCCCGCCACCAATCGACCGCGCCTCCCTCAATCCCGCCCAGCCGCGCCTGCCAGCACAACATCAATTATTGGCGCGGCGGCGCCTTCTTCGGATTAGGCCCCAGCGCCACCACTTACGTCGGCGGCGTGCGCACGAAAAATGTGTCCAACACCCGCCTATATTGCGGCCAATTGGAGCATGGGCACCGCGCCGTTGATTCGAGCGAACAATTGTCCCCCTTGGCCCGTGCGGGTGAGACCGCCGCGTTCGGATTGCGCCTTACCGCCGGCTGGCCTTTCGATCTGTTCCAACAAATCACCGGCTTTGACCTGCGCCAGGAATGGGCGGCGGACATGGAACAGATGATCCGTTTGGGTTACGGCACGGCCGATAGCCACCACTTCCAGCTTACTCAACGTGGTCTGCGGTTTGCCGATTGGGTCGCCGAGCAATTTATTCGGATTGATCCTTCCTGACGCTCCCGCGCTCCAACGCTCCACGCCCCACACGCGGATGAGGGCATCCGCGCTCCTGCCCTAAACCGGTTCCTGCTGGGTGAGGCAGTGCAATGTCCCATAACCCAACACCAGGTCCACCGCATGAATCCCCACCACCGGTCGATCCTTGAATAAATCTGCCAATATCCCCAGCGCGATCCGGTCATTGGGATCATTGAAGGTTGGAACGAGCACCGCGGCGTTGGCGATGTAAAAATTGGCGTAGCTCGCCGGCAAACGCGCCCCGTCATAATACAATGGAGCCGGCAAGGGCAATGGAATAGCTTGTAGCTTTGAACCGTCCTCGAGCCGCATCCCTTCCAGCCGTTCCCGGTTTTCCGCCAGCGGCCGATAGTTCGCGTCTCGCGGATTCCTCTCATCGCAATAGACCACCGTGGTCGGGTTCACAAAACGGCAAATATCGTCCACATGCCCATGGGTATCATCCCCGACAATGCCCCCGCCCAGCCAAAGCACCTGATTAACCCCAAGAAATTCCTTCAAAGCAGCCTCGATCTCGGCCTTGCCCAGTCCCCGGTTCCGCGCCTGGATAACGGTATCGAGCAGGCATTCCTCCGTCGTCAGGACGGTGCCGCGACCATTGACATCAATGCTCCCGCCTTCGAGCACAAAATCGCCTCCACCGGCTTCGGCGCGGAACAATCGGCAACCCAAATGCCGCGCGGCGCGCTCAGGGTTTTGGCGGTCCTTCTGCCAATCGGGGTAACGCGCCCACGCATTGAAATGAAAATGCACCACGGCCTTGTCAACTGCCCCTGGAGAATGGCCATCCTTGCGCCCGTCCTCGAGGGCAGCCGGCCCGGCTGCTTGGTCTTCGCCTGAACGCATGCGTTTGACAAAGACCGGCCCGCTGTCGCGCATCCAACCGCGATTTGTCGGCCAGCGTAGGAATTCAATCCGCTCCAGGTCCGCCCCGGCGCGCCTGAGTATGCTTTGCGCCGCTTTTTCTTGCGGCTCGGATTCGACGAGCAATCGCACGGTTTCGCCTGGCACGATCTTACGTGTCATTTCACCATAAACCCAGCGGATGCAATTGAGTTTGCCCGGCCAATCGGTGGCGTGGTGCGGCCAAGCCAGCCACGTGGCCTCGTGCTGGTCCCACTCGGCCGGCATGCTCCAACCCATCGCGCGGGGCGTTGTTTCACTGGTTGACAAGTTCCGATTCATGGAATGGATTTGGAACAGATGAATTATGGCTTGTCCAATAAAAAGGATTGGCAATCGGCCACGCATTCGTATTGTTCCTCAACGTTTAATTCTACATGACAATGAAATCAACACGCCGCTATCGCGAAGACATGACCGAGACCCCGGACTGGCTCCTGAAAAAGAAATGCCCGCGCAAGGACCAATACCTTTCGGGCACACGGATTCAGCCCAAGGGGATCACCGGCAAGACCAAGCTCACCGATCTGGTTGACGAGACGTTTTTGGCGTATAATTCCGCCCGGCTCAAAGAAGGTTGCCATCTGCTGGTCGGCAAAATGCTTGAACCGGATGTGACGGTCGGTATGAGCCTGGCCGGAGCCCTTACCCCGGCAGGCCTGGGTTGCTCCTGCGTGATCCCGCTCATCAAGGCCGGCTTCGTCGATTGGATCGTCGCCACCGGCGCCAACCTCTACCACGACCTTCATTTCGCCCTCAATTACCCCGTTCATGTCGGCAGGCACACCCTCGACGACACCGATTTGCGCAAGAACGATATCGTGCGGATTTACGACGTTCTGCTGGGCTACAGCGATTGCCTCATGGCCACCGACGAAATCCTCCGCAACATTCTCGTTAGCCCCGAGTTCCAAAAAGAAATGGGGACCTCCGAATTGCATTACCTGCTCGGCCGATACGCCGCCGAATGGGAACGCAAGAACGGCCTGAAGGATGTCTCCGTCCTCGCCGCCGCTTATCGCTGCGGTGTGCCCTGTTATACATCTTCCCCGGGTGATTCCACCATTGGCATGAACGTGGCCGGCGTCGAGTTGCGCGGCAACAAGCTCCGCATCAATCCCTCGATCGACGTCAATGAAACCACCAGCTACGTCCTCGCCGCCAAACGCTCCGGCGGCAAAAGTGCTGTCCTTCTCATGGGCGGCGGCAGCCCGAAGAATTTCATGCTCCAAACCGAACCGCAAATCCAGGAGGTGCTCCGGATCAAAGAAGTCGGACAGGACTATTTCTTGCAGATAACCGATGCCCGGCCCGACACCGGCGGGCTGTCCGGCGCGACTCCGCAGGAGGCGGTCAGTTGGGGCAAGATCGATCCCAATCACCTTCCCGATGCCATCGTGTGTTACACCGACACCACCCTCGCGCTGCCAATCGTCACCCACTACGCTTTGGCCAAGCACAAGCCGCGCAAGTTGAAACGCCTTTACGATCAACGTCCCGCCACCGTGAAAGCCTTGGTGAAAGAGTATTTCGCTCATACCGGGTTGAAAATGATCGACGGTTCGGAACCAGCGCTGGATTAATATCGGCCGCGGGCAACCCTATGAACCACCCACCTTGATTCCACGCGCATGAACACCCAACAACTCAAAGCTATTGGCCGTGATCACGGCACGCCGGTGGTTATCGTCGATCATGAAGCCATTCGGCGCAATTACGCCGATTTCCGCAAACACCTCCCCAAGGTCCAGGCCTATTATGCCGTTAAAGCCAATCCGGCCCCGGAAATTCTCCGCACCCTGCACCAGGCCGGCGCCAGCTTCGACGTCGCCTCCCTGCCCGAGTTCATGCTCGTATACGAGTTGATCAAGCCTCTTCCCCCAAAGGAACAGCAGGACTTCATCTGGGACAAAATCATCTACGCCAATCCCACCAAGCCCAAGGAGACCCTGCGCACGCTCGATCGTTACAAGCCGCTGGTCACCTTCGACAACCTCAACGAACTCCGAAAGATTAAACTATACGCCCCGCATGCCGGCCTCGTCCTGCGATTGCGCGTCCCCAATACCGGGTCGGTGGTCGAATTGTCGTCCAAGTTCGGTTGCGACCCCGGCGAGGCGGTGGACCTGATCGAAGAAGCCTATCGCGCCGGACTTGAGGTCGAAGGCATCAGCTTCCACGTCGGCAGCCAATGCACCAATTTCGAGAACTTCGTCCAAGCGCTCAACATGGCTGCCGCCGTCATAAACGAAGCCAGGTCACGCGGTCACGAAATCAAAATTCTCGATATCGGCGGCGGCTTTCCAGCCCCATACAACCGGCATGTCAGGCCATTCAGCACGCTCGCCAGGAAAATCAACGCCGAAATCAACCGGCTCTTTGCCCAGGACATCCAAATCCTCGCCGAGCCAGGCCGGTTCCTCGTCGCCACCGCGGCCACCGCCATCGCACGCATCATCGGCAAGGCCGTGCGTGACGGGAAAATCTGCTACTACATCGACGACAGCGTCTATCACACCTATTCCGGCATCATCTTCGACCACTGCCCCTACCACATCAAGGCCTTCAAAAAAGGCAAAACCGAAATCTGCGCCGTGTTCGGCCAGACTTGCGACGGCCTCGACACTATCTCCCAATCCGAAGAACTGCCCGACCTCGAAATCGAGGACTTTGTTTACTCGGAAAAAATCGGGGCCTACAGCAACGCATCGGCCACCTGGTTCAACGGGTTCCCCCCCGCCAAAGTAGTCCACGTCAATACGTAAGTATAGGGGTGGGGACAGCCTGTCCCCGCCCCTATTGACCAGGTTGATTGCGTGTGAATGGTGTCGGTTCGGAATGCTCCGCCCCTTGAGGCCGGCTCTCTTCCAACGTGCCAATGCGGAATCCATCTGTGCATAAAATTCCTACATCAGAATGATTGACGGATTTCGCGGCATTGGTCATACTGATTATAGTGAGTACGACCAAAAGAGCTGACACGGTCCGATTCACCACCAAGGGCCAGGTGGTTATCCCGTTGCGCATCCGAAAACTCTTCCACATCGAGCATGGCACGCGCGCAATCGTCACCGCTATGCCCGAGGGAATCCTACTGGAACCGCTCACGACAGAGTTGGTCGATCGCGGCTTCGGTTTATTGAAGCACAAACCCGGGGAGAAGCCCTTCGCCGAGGAGTGGGCAGAGCACAAGCGTGAGGAACGAGAGAAAGAGGGAGCCCAAAATGCCCGCTCAAGTTCTTGATAGCTTCGCCCTTCTCGCCTATTTCCGAGGCGAGCCGTCTGGTGCGCTAGTCAGAGAACTTTTGTATAAAGCCAGTAAGGCAGACAAACCAATCCACATGTGCGAGGCGAACTACGCCGAGGTAAAATACATGATCCTTCGTAAAGACGGCGTCAAAGCCTGGAATAAAGCCGGCGGAATTCTCCTCGCTCTGCCCATTGAATTTCATCCGGTTGACCGCGAACTGGCTGACTTGGCGGCAGACATTAAATCACGTCATCGTCTCAGCCTCGCGGATGCCTTTGCCGCCGCCTTAGCCAGAAAACAGGAAGCTGATCTTGTGACTGGAGACGTCGAGTTTAAATCATTGGAAAAAGAGATCAGGGTTTTGTGGATGACCTGAGTTACTCCAGCTCGGCCGGAAAGCAAGAACAGTGCCCCAAACGAATCAAAGTGCTGAAAGCCCGACCCAGCCAGGCGCAGTTTTTGGTCCCTGGAGTCTTTGAAAGTTCAAGCTCGTCGGAGTCAGATCAAGTTCGCCGCCATGACCGAATCCTGCAATAGCGTGGCCATTCCGATTCCCAATTCCCAATTCCCAAATCCCAAATCCCACTGTGGTTATTATTGACCTTGGCTGGATTTTGAACTAGGTCAATCCGTCGGAATGACTAATTGCTGTCTTAAAAATGCGCCCGGAACCGCGTGTTTGATCCGGGACGGGAATTTCGGCGGGCCCGGCCTTTCCATGCTTCAGGCCATGCGGCGGCAAACACCATGAGGACCTTTCTTGGGATTGACGTTGGCACCTCTTTCATCAAGGGTGCCGTGCTTGATCTGGAGAAACTGACGCTGGGACCGACGCGGCGTCTTCCTTTCCCCCATCGCATTCCGGACCAGCCCGCCTCGTTCCACGAGGTTGATCCGCGTGAAATCGTGGCGGCAACCCGCCAACTAATCGAGCAGTTGCTCGAGCAGGCGCCGGATTGCGCGGGCCTGGTGATGTCCGGCCAGATGGGCGGATTGATTTTGGGGACTGCGCGCGGGAAGCCGCTTTCGAACTATATTTCATGGCAAGACAAGAGGGTGGTGCTAGATCACCCATCGGGTGGAGGCTCGTTTTTCGACGTGATGCGACAACGCATGAGCGAGGAGGACTGGCGCCATCTGGGCCGTGAAGTCCGTCCGGGATTGCCGGTGAGCTTTCTATTTTGGATGGCGGAGAACAAGCAGTTGCCCGAGGGCCGGGTTTTTGCCTTTAATCTGCCGGACTGGGTGCTTGCCAATCTGTGCGATTGTCCGCCGGCTACTCATTTCACGCAAGGAGTAGGCGCCCTCAGCCTCGAGACCCTTCGATGGCATGAACCGGTTTTTGCAAAGCTTGGCTATGAGCAGGTTCGCTGGCCGACTCTGCGTGAGATTACCGAGCCTGTGGGGGTACTGGAGATTAACTCGCAGAGGTTGACTTGTTATCCGCCGGTTGGGGACCATCAATGCTCGCTGGCCGGGGCTTTCATTGGGTTCAATGAGCTCTCGTTGAATGTTTCGACCGGGTCGCAAGCAAGTTTGCTCACGCCCCGTTGGGAGCCGGGTAATTACCAGACTCGGCCTTTCTTTGACGGACGGTTTTTAAACACGATCACTCACCTGCCGGCAGGGCGTTCAATGAATCTACTGGTGGATTTGCTGACCGAGTTGGCGGCAGCCCAGAAGTTGCAGATCAAGAATCCGTGGCCTTACATAGCGGAGGAGGTGGAAAAGGCGGGCGAGACTGACCTGGGAATCAATCTTGCCTTTTATCCCGGTCCCATGGGTGACCACGGGGCCATCACGAATATTCGCGAGACGAATCTGACCGTAGGCAATCTTTTCCGGGCCGCGTTTGCGAACATGGCGGACAGCTACCTGGCGGCTGCGTTACGGTTGTCGCCGAAGCGCGCCTGGCGGAACCTGCTCTTTTCCGGGGGCCTGGCGTTGCAGTCTGAGTTTCTGAGGAATCTCATCAGTAAAAAACTTGAGAGTGAGTATCGCATGTGTTCTTCGACCGAAGACGCCCTGCAGGGACTATTGGCACTGGCGCTGGTCATTGGCAGCAGGGCGGCATCGGTGGAACAGGCCATCCGGATTTTAAAAGACAACGAGAAGTCCATCCCAGTTAAGAAAGACACCCCATGACGAACCAGATCGAATTGACATCACAAAGGATCAAACAAGCAGGCATCGTTGCGATCCTGCGCGGCGATTATTCACTCGAAGCCATTTGTCAAATCGCGGATGCCTTGTTGGCAGCCGAGTTGTCCGTTATCGAGGTCACATTGAACACCAAAGGCGCATTAGAGGCGATAGCCCATCTGCGCGCCAAGCTGGGAGACCGGATGCTGATCGCGGCAGGAACGGTGCGCACATCGACGCTGTTCGATCAGGCCGTTCAAGCCGGTGCTCACTTTACCGTGGCGCCAAATTTCGATCCGGCCACAGCCGCTCGGGCCCAGGCCAAACAAGTGCTGCACCTGCCCGGTGTGTTTACTCCGACTGAGGCGCAAACAGCCTTTGCCAGCGGGTGTCGAATGTTGAAGCTATATCCTTCGGAGTTTAACGGTCCCGCGTACTTGAAGACGTTGCGGGCGCCGTTGGATGACATTGATTTTGTCCCCACGGGCGGCGTGAGTCTGTCCAACATCGCCCTCTACGCCCAAGTGGGTGCCGCGGCGGTGGGCATCGGCGGTTCGCTAATCCCCAAGGCAGGATGGTCCCCGGACGAGATTACGGCCAAGGCGCGCGCCCTCCGAGCGGTATGGCTTGGGGCTCGAAGCTAAAGCCGAACCCATGGATTACTTGACCAGGACTATCCGATAGAAACGTTGCCGATTCGCACCCGAGGGATCGACCATATACGTCCAGCTCGAAGCGGCGGTTACTCCGCTGCCGAGCACGGTCCAAGCACCGGCATCGAGGGTATCTTTATACTCGACGCGGATGCCTTGT
>JAMCZD010000310.1 GCA_023473405.1 Candidatus Omnitrophota bacterium | reverse complement strand
TGTGGAAATAATGATACATTTTCATAAAGCAAAAGCCCTGGTTACTCGCTCTGTCCCGCGGGGGGAGTATTCAAACATTGGTTATTGGCAAAAGGCGATTCTCGGTTTTCGAGTTGGCTGTGCCGGTGACGGCACACCCCTGCTTCAGCCGTCCAGGCCGCGGTTGCCAACCCTTCTTACCGCTTGCCAGACTTTGCTTGGCATCGCCACCGCTTGGCCCTCATTTACTCTGGTAAAGCTCCCGGATTTCGTCCGCGCTCAGGCTCCGATCATAGAGCCGCACGTCATCGAACCAGCCGTTGAAGGCACGCCGGCGCGATCCGGCGTTTTCACCGATCCAAACCGACTCGGTGTTCTGGGCGATCTCACCCGCGGCAGCCACCTGGCTATCGAACTCGCCGTCGAGGTATAGGACCGCGCGCTCGCCGTCGTACACACCCACCACGTGATGCCACGCGCCGTCGTCGACCGTTCGTTTCGAGGTGACAACGGGTGGTTTGCCCTTTTTGTCGCCGGTGGTCTGGGGGCCGGCCAGGACGAAATCGAGGGTGCCCTGATCTCCGTGGCGTTCGAGCCGCCAGGTGTCGTTGCCTTTAGCAATCAGCGCCTGCCCCGGCTTGTCGAATTGGCGGACCTTGACCCAGGCGGCAACGGTCATCGAGTCGCGGAAATTGAAGTCGTCGGCGCCGGCGCAGTTCGCGAAATCGTCGGTCCCATCCAATTCCAACGCGCCCCCGAGCCGCCCCTGGCCAGCCGCCCAGCGCGGCCGGCCATCGAGCCGGGCGTCGTGTCCATGACCCGACGCATCGGACGCCGATGCGCCATCGGTTTCGTCGAATTTCCACCAGGCGAGCGGCCCGGCGCTGCCGGTTTCTGACGCGGAGACCTTGGGAGGCTTGGGCTTGAGCGTCAGGGAACATGGCAGCAGCTCATACGGGCTGGAGACACTGACGGTGGCAATAAGGGGACGTTGGACCTTTTTGGGCTCTCGCCATGAGAGCGAGCAGACCCCGCCTCATCCAAACGAGAACGAACTCGAGTAATGAAATGAACCGTCGCTGCTGGCAAGGGTAAGGCGCGGTCCGGGCGGTTGCTGGCCGGCGCGAAGCATTTGGATCGATTCACCTGTGGGCCCCAGAAAGCGCGGGTTGAAGTTTACCTGGCCATCGGATGCGGTCGTTTGCAGCGCGCAACGGATCGGCTCTCCGACCTTGATCGTTGCCGGGTTGCCGGCGGCGACCGTGAAACTGGAGGACTCACCGAAACCATAGCCCATCATCGTCCAAGCGATCCCTTTGTCATCCTTGCGGTCGATGGTCCAGTGATCGATTCGATACGAACCAACCGGCAAGGTAAAGGTGCCATCGACCGGTTTGCGAACGAAATGACCAATGGGCCCAACCGCGACAAACTCGGTAATGGTCTTGGGGATGCGCACCTGACCTAGAGTGACGACCTCGGCTTTCCGCGCCTTGAGAAAGGCGCCGTCGCGGGCAACCTCGACCTGGAACAACTCGCCGTCCACCTCCAACAACCGGCCCAGGTATCGTTGCCCCGTTTTGTCGCCCTCGACCGCGATGCGGTCGCAGTCCGACGGATCGGGCGATTGATCATTGAAAGTGCCATTTACGTTGCCATCGATCAGCTCGATACGGTGCTTGGCGTCCCCGAGTTTTACCATGCCGCTATACCAGCACCCGGACTGCGCAAGCAATCTTCGAGCCAGCGATAGCCGCGGTTTCCGCCGCCCCGATGGTATTGGAGCCATTGTTCGGACTGGGCGAATGCAGCCGAAGCGAGGGTTATCCCAGCCAGGACGGTCCACCAGAAAGCTTTTCGCATCGTGTTCATGATGATCACGGGTAAGACCAAGGTTATTTGTCGGTCGTTAGTGCCACGATCGTATCCACTGAATCCCGGGCCGAGTCCGGCATTTGAATCGTCAGCACCTCGTCTTTTTGGACGAACTCGAGGGGACCGCGTTGATACAGGGAAACGGACTTGACTTGACGCGTCAGACCTTTCAAGACCAGCTCGTTGCCCGGCCAATTTAGAACGTGGAGGTAGACATGGTTTCCTTTGGAAACGGCGAGTCCCCATTCGGGTACGGGTGCACCAAGGGGACGGGTTCCGTAAATCGCCTCACCGTTCCTTTTCATCCAGGCGCCCACCGCTTTGAGCCGCTCGATATGCTCGGGTTGGAATTGACCCGAAGGCATCGGGCCGCTGTTGAGCAGCAGGTTGCCGCCTCGCCCGACTACTTGGACCAGGTGCCGGATTAGTTCATTGCTAGATTTATGATTGGTGTCCTTGGGATTATAGCCCCATGAATCGTTGATCGTATCGCACACCTCCCAAGGATAGGCCTCGGGGCTGGGGGCGGGCATCGGGAAATAAACGTCCTGGCCTTCCCGGTTGAAAAAGCCTAATTGTCTCAAGCTTCGCTCGGTTTCGTAAAAATCAAAGGCCATCACCAGGCAACCGGGCTGCAACTCATGAAGCAATTGGGCCGCTTCGTACATTTGATACTTGAGGGGGCGAGGCGAAGGTCCGACGTCCAACCAGAATCCAGCCAATTCACCATAATTTGTGGCGAGCTCGCGAAGCTGACCGTGCCAATAGCGCAGGTAAGCCGGCCAATCACGGTTGAAATCAGGCTGGTGATAGTCGAGCGGCGAATAATAGATGAATAGAGGCATTTCCTGTCGGTGACATTCGGCGGCCAATTCGCCCACCAAATCTTTTTTGGCCGTCATATGCGCTGAGGTAAAGTCGGTAAGCCGGCTGTCAAAGAGACAGAAACCCTCGTGATGTTTGCTGGTGAAGGTGATATACCGCGCGCCCGCCGATCTCGCCGTCGCGACCCAGGAATGGGCGTTAAAGTCCACGGGATTAAAATCGATCGCCTTACCGGTGGGAGTCGAATAGGCACCGAAGTGGATGAACAGGCCCAGCTTGTAATCTTTGAACTGCTCCTGCTGTGGAGCGAGCTTGGGGACCTCGGAGGCCGGCAAGGCGGTCGAGATTGGTACCCAGGCACTGACTAACATCAAACAGAGGCTGAGCGCGCGTCTCTGAACATGTTCCAAACGTCGAGTAAGGCAAGAAACCGCTGGTTCTCCGGGGATATTCATTAGTCTGAAAATTGCCTTAAACCCAGGCCGAAGTCAAGCGCCCGCTTTTGGTCCGCAACAGCGCAAAAAAGTGGAAACGGCTGCGTCCTGGAGATTACGTGCGGGGCGGACCGGAGGTCCGCCCCACAGCGGGGCGGTCGTGAAAATAAAATTCCCCGAAACGTGAGGTTTCGGGGAATTTGGTTCGGCAAAGTGCCCTTGCGGTTACTTGGTATTACTTTCGTTGACTACCATGTAACGGCTGGCACCGTGGCTGTAGACACGCAGAAGAATATGTTTGGTGGCGAGGTTTTGCGTGGCGGCCTCGGCCTCGCCGGCGTTCTTGATGGTGGTGTTGTCGATTTGCTGGATGACATCGCCAGGCCGCAAGCCGGCCTCGTAAGCGGCGGAACTCTCGTCCACCTGGGTTACCAAAGCGCCCGTTAGATCGGGAGGCAGATTGTACTGGCTGCGTGCGGTGGAGGTGATATCGGTGACGGTCACGCCCTTGAGGGCGCTGGTGGCCGCGTGGTTTTCCTGCTCGCCAGTCTGGCTGATGCCCTGCTGAGGCATCGATTTCAGCGTAACCTCGAAGGTCATCTCTTTGCCTTGGCGCAACACTTTAACCGGGACGGTGGCTCCGGGTTGGAGTTCGCCGACGCTGAGCTTGAGCTCGCGACTGCTGGTCACGGGTTTGCCATCGAACCCGATGATAACATCGCCGTTTTTCAAACCGGCAGCGGCGGCGGCGCTATTGGGATTTACTTCGGCAATCAACGCGCCTCGTTGATTTGGGACATTGAACGCTTGTGCCAGGGATGGCGTGAGGTTTTGAATCATTACGCCCATGTATCCACGGTTGATCTTTCCGTACTTGATCAGACGTTCCATGATGTTGCAGGCCAGATCGGAGGGAATAGCGAATCCGATGCCCTGATTGCCGCCGCTCCGGCTTAGAATGGCGGTATTAATGCCGATCACCCGCCCGTCCATATCAACCAATGCGCCGCCGGAGTTGCCGGGGTTGATGGCCGCATCGGTCTGGATGAAATTCTCGTAATCTTCAATCCCCATACCGCCTCGATCAACGGCGCTGACGATGCCCATCGTAACGGTTTGGGAAAGGCCAAAGGGGCTGCCAATCGCCAGCACGACATCGCCCACTTCAACCTGGTGGCTGTCGCCAAAGGTCGCCGCAGGCAGATTTTCGGCGTTGATCTTCAAGACTGCGAGATCGGTATCCGGGTCTCTCCCGACGATCTTGGCGTCGTAAGTTTGTTTATGATTGGCGAGGGTAACCTTGATTTGAGTGGCTCCGTCCACCACGTGGTTATTGGTGAGAATGTAACCATCCTTGCTCACGATTACGCCTGAACCCAGGCTGTGCTCCCAAAGCGAGTGGGGGCGTCCGTTATGATCGCCGAATTGATTGCCGAAGAAGCGCCGCAACATCGGATCATTGAAGAAATCCATCGCGGGTTTCTGTTTTACCAGCCTGGTGGTCGAGATATTGACCACGCTGGGGGCGGCTTTCTTGACGACCGGCGCAAAACTGGTCACAAAATGCGTCGTGCGCGCCAGTGGTGTTTTATCGATTGCGACGGGTACTTTGGTTTCAACAGCCACCTTCGAGACATGAGGCCAGTCGAAGGCGAGGCTGCTTGCCACCATCACGCCCAGGCCTCCGGTCAGTCCCAGGAGCCAGGGTGCCATAGTTTTTAGTAATGATTTTTTCATAAGCTTGATTTCCAAGAAGTGTTTCGAGGTTGGTTGCAAACGTTACTCTGGTTCTTGGCCAACCTGCATTTGTCTTCAGCCATTTGTTGTTTCGCTCACTTTCTGTTTCATCTGAATGATTCATCTGAATCCTTCATACCGAACATGCCACTTCCCTTTTACGAGAACCTTTCGCCAGGATTACAAATGGGTAATGTTAACCGGAACCTGCTTGCGGTCTGGGGAGTATGCAAGAAGGCGTCCCGCCGGGCTCAGTCGAACCGATGTATCCAAGCCAGGTGAACCGGGGGGTCCAAGGTGCGGAGATTTTTTGCGGGTGCATCCCCATGCCGAAAAAGGGAGGCTGTCTTTTGACTTTCGAGCGGAGAAATAGTAATAGAATTGGCTAGGATGGGGGAAAGCATAGTCGGTCACACGTTCCTTGGGACGGTTTCCCGAAATGCAGACTACTCCATATCACATACATGACATTAAAGGGAAAAGACGAAATATGAATGTATTCCCAGGATCAACTGGCGCCGGTTTGTGGCGAAACCATTTCCGTTGGCAAGCGCGAACCCGGTGGATGATAAGTATTCTTGCGGCTACGGTCGCATGGTTCTCCGTGCCGTGGGATTCGGCCAATGGAGCGGCGGCTGAGGAGAACGTGCTGCGTGCGACTTTGAAGAATGGCCTCCGCGTGATCATTGTTCGCAATCCTTTGGCGCCCGTGGCCACGCTCGTGGTTAATTACCGCGTCGGTTCGGATGAAGCGCCGTCCGGATTTCCAGGGATGGCGCACGCCCAGGAACATATGATGTTTCGCGGCAACCCCGGCCTGTCGGCCCAGCAACTGGCTGCCGTCACGGCAGCTATGGGCGGCGATTTTGACGCCGATACCCAGCAAACAGTAACCCAGTATTTCTTCACGGTTCCTTCCGACGATCTGGATGCCGCCCTGCACATCGAAGCCATCCGCATGCGGGGGATCCTGGACACGGAAAAACTGTGGGACCAGGAGCGGGGGGCCATCGAGCAGGAAGTGGCTCAGGATCTGTCCAATCCCGAGTACCTCTTCTACACGCAACTGTTGTCGGCCATGTTCGATGGCACACCCTATGCCCACGATGCCCTGGGCACCCGGCCATCGTTCAATAAAACCACCGGGGCCATGCTCAAGAACTTCTATGAGGCCTGGTATGCGCCCAATAACGCCATCCTTATCGTTGCCGGAGACGTGGACTCGGCGAAGACGCTCGAGAAGGTCAAGAAGCTGTTCGATCCCATTCCCGCGAGGCAGCTTCCCGCACGTCCGGAATTCCACTTCGAGCCGGTCAAGTCACAGACGCTTCACCTCGAAACCGATCAGCCTTACGGCATGGCGGTGGTGGCCTTCCGGATGCCCGGATCGGATAGTCCCGACTATGCGGCTGCACAGATTCTTTCCGATGTCTTGAGCAGCCAGCGCGGAAAGCTTTATGGGTTGGTGCCGGCCGGCCAGGCGCTTTTTGCCGGCTTTTCCTATGACAGTCTGCCCAAAGCCGGCCTCGGTTACGCCATCGCCGGTTTTCCCCCGGGAACTGATGCAACCAACCTGGTAAACAAGGTGATCGAAATCCTCACCGACGATACCAGCAAAGGCGTCCCGTCCGATTTGGTCGAGGCCGCCAAGCGCCGCGAAATTGCCGAAGGCCAGTTTCAGAAAAACTCGGTGTCGGGCCTGGCGATGGCGTGGTCGCAAGCCGTGGCAGTCGAGGGCCGCCAATCTCCCGAGGACGATGTCGATGCCATTCGGAAGGTCACCGCTGCCGACGTTGACCGCGTTGCCAGGGAAAACCTGGTTTTGGATCACGCCATTACGGCCATCCTCATCCCGCAGCCTTCCGGCAAACCCATCTCCGCCAAGGGCTTCGGCGGGAAGGAATCTTTACGTTGCCCCCCAACCAAAGGGGTTAAGTTGCCCGGGTGGGCGGAAAAAGCGGTACGGCGATTGGCCGTTCCCACCTCGACCCTGTCGCCGGTGGTTACCAACCTGGCCAATGGCATCAAGCTGATCGTTCAACCGGTGTCGATCAGCGATACGATCAGCGTTTACGGGCAGATCAAGAATAATCCCGACCTCGAGACGCCGCCGGGCAAAGAAGGTGTGAACCAGGCGCTGGCGCAGCTCTTTTCTTATGGCACAAAATCGCTGGACCGCCTGGCCTTTCAAAAGGCCTTGGATGACATCGGCGCCATCGAATCCGCCGGGACCAGCTTTACCTTGCAGGTTTTGACTGAGCACTTCGATCGCGGAGTTCAGTTGCTGGCGGATAATGAATTATCGCCGGCGTTGCCCGAAGAAGCCCTCAAGACATTTCAACCGCAATTGGCCGCCGCCGTTGCCGGCGAGCTGCAGAGCCCCGGCTATCTCGCCAGCCGGGCGCTCGATATCGGGCTGTATCCCAAGGGCGACCCCACCCAGCGCGAGGCTACGCCTGAGTCCGTAAAGGCCCTTACCATTCAGGATGTCAAAGACTATTACCAACGCGTCTATCGCCCCGACCTCACCACCATCGTCGTTATCGGCAAGGTGAAACCCGAGCAGGCCCAGGCAGTAATCGCGAAATACTTTGGCGATTGGAAGGTAGTTGGCCCAAAACCTGAAACACTCCTGCCGCCCGTGCCGGCCAACGCCTCGTCCGTAACCGAGGTGCCCGACGCGAGCCGCGTGCAGGACAAAGTCACCTTGGCGGAGACACTGGGCTTGACCCGGACGAACGCGGATTACTATGCGTTGCAGTTGGGCAACCACGTTCTGGGGGGCGCCTTTTACGCCACCCGCTTGTACCGCGATCTTCGAGAGAAGTCCGGCCTTGTCTATTATGTGGCGTCTTCGTTCAACGTTGGCCAAACCCGCGGCCTTTACGAGGTCCGGTATGCCTGTGACCCGCCCAATGTCGCCAAGGCCCGGACCATTGTGGTAACCAACCTTCGGGACATGCAGCAAGCGCCGGTCACACCGCGCGAACTCCGCCAGGCCAAAGCCCTGCTCCTACGCGAGATACCGCTTTCGGAATCGAGCGTCAGCCAGATTGCCGAAGGATGGCTTTCCCGGTCTCTGCATGATCTTCCGCTGAATGAACCGATTCTGGCGGCGCACCGGTACCTCAAGCTCGATGCCGACGCCGTTCGCACAGCCTTCAAGCGATGGGTCCGCCCCGACGACCTGGTGCAGGTGACACAGGGGCCAACACCAAAATAGGGGCTGGTTAACATGGCGGGGTGCAAGTTGCTCCAGAACCCTGGAGCACCTTTCCCCTGCCCTCCACTTTGTCCCTGACTTTGTCTTTCACTTTGTCTTTCGTTTTGGGCGCAGTGATGGACAAAGTGACAGACGAAGTGGAGGGGGTGGGCGATCTGGGGATACGCTCCAGGCCGGGCACTGTCCTTGCCGCTTGGCTATTGGGCGGGGATGCCCAGATCAGCCAACGTTTGCCGAAGCCAATCGAGCGATTTCTCGATCATGGGTCCGCTCTGCCCTTCGCATTCGATGCTGAGCACGCCCCGGTAACCTGAATTCCGCAGAATCTTGAGGCATTCGCGGATATTGTCGGCGTTGACGCCATCGCCCAGGGCGCAATGGCTCACCGCGATGCCGGTTTGGCCGCCACGCACGGCTCGCGCCAGAGATTCCGAGACGTCCTTGATATGCACATGGCTGACTTTATCGAGGAAGCGCTTCAAAAAGGCCGCCGGATCGCGCCCGGCGATGAATGTGTTGCCAGTGTCCATGTTCATCTTGAGCCAGGGGCTGTCCACAAAAGCCAGCATTTCAGCCATTGTGTCCGGGTTGGTCGTGAAATAGCCGTGCGGCTCGATATTCACAATGACCCGGTGAGCCTCCGCCACCCGCAGTATCTGCGCGTAGCTCCGCTGCATCATCGCCAGCGATTCACGGTCGCTCATTCCTTCCGGCCGATGCAGACCATCGGTTGTGTCAACACAGGCGCAGCCCAATTGCGCCGCCCAGGCAATCGCTTTCATCACATACGGCACCCCCCGCAGCGGGCCGTCTTCACCGGATAACGGAAAAGCGGCATCGACTTGGGAAAACCGCACGCCGAACCGCTCCATTTTCCGCCCGAGCAGAACGGGGTCCTCGTATAACGCAACGTGGGGCTGATAGCCCAGCCCGTGAATCCAGCTCACCCCGTCGATCAACCCGCACTCGATCCGGCTCACGCGGTGGCACTGCGCCCAATCCAGGCAGCGTTCGAATGACCAATAAGCCGAGTTAAAGGCATCGGTATGAAATCCAATCGTCATCATCGTTCATCCTCCGGAATTTGTCGGCCCATTCTGCCTCAATCAGGGTCGCGCCGCAATCCCCGAGTGCGATGAACCCTTCAAATACACCCTTTACAAACGGCCGTATTAAGCGAAATTAACTCTGTAATGACAAGTACTTACGGCAGAAATTACAAAGGCAGTAATCGCCCTTGGGCCAACGATGGAATCCGGTCGAGAGAACACCATCGGCGTTGGCATTATGGGTAATCGAATATGCAAAGAACGCCAAAGAATCTGAACGCAAAACCTGCCAATGCCACCTCCGCGGCAGAGGTTCTGCGTCACGCCGTGGAAAGGCGCCGGGACAATGACGACCGGTTGATGCTGGAAAAAATCCGCGAAATCGCCTCCCACTTCAAACCCACGAATCCGAGCAAAATCGCCAAGCACCACGAAATCGCAATCATCCCGGAAAGCACTCAAAGTCTAATTCAATGGCCCAGCGACGAGCAAATCTCCGAGGTTTGCGAGCGGCTCAGGAAGCTCAAGGAAATGGGCGCCCAGTTCGAGCACAAGGGCGATTATTTCAACAGCGGCGAATTGGCTTACCAGATCCGGGATATTATTCGGACCACTGCCGATCTCTTCCAAAGAAGCCAGCGGCTGGGCAAGAGGCTTTAGGCCAAATCTCGGCCCATCCAAAAGCCAATCAGACGTGGAACGTACCAACAGGCGGCGACCGCCATTTTCGCAAGCGGCGTCTTCAGAACGAATAAGCTATCCCACCGATGAGGCGCATGTCGTTGTGTTTCTTGCCGATAGCCGGGATACTTTCGTAAACGTCCTGGAACACCAACCGGAGGCTCCATTGCTTGATAATCGTGGTGTCAATGCCGAGCTCGCCGGTGACCTGGTATTTGTCGCTCCATCGGTCCACCCGGGCGACGTAATCCAGGCTTTGCCAGAATTTGGCCCGGTTGCCGATTTTCTGGTCGAGACGCTCGCCCAGACGGACGCCCCAATAGCCGCTTTGCGGCTGGTGAGAGTAGCGTTCGAGCACCAGAGCGGGACCGCCTTCGAAGCGGAGCGATGTCATGTCATTTTGGACAAGATAATAGCCCGCCATGGGTGAGATCACCACACGGTAATCGAGGTTGGCGATCCCATCGTATGCCCCGTCCACATGCAAGCCCGTATAGAATCGCGGGGTGATCATTTCACGGTAATCACCGTGCCCGCGAACATACTCCATGCTCCTCACAGACCTGTCCTCACCGTAGCCGCCCGAAAGGCCAAGACCGATCTCCGATTTCTCCCATTTCCGCTGGGTGTCCAAGCTCATGGTGACCAGCAAGGTGTCGCTATTCCCGCGGGTGAGCGTTAAACCGGCGGCTGCGGTGGTTTCCCAGCCTTTCTTTTCGGGAGGCGGTTGGACCGCGGCTTTTTCCGTTGCAGTCGCGGCTGGTTTTTCGGACGTTGCCGCCGCCGGTTCGGGGGCGGCACGGCCGCTTTGCATCATCACAAATGCCGTCAAAGCCAGGGCGCATGCCTGGCTCATTGTGCGCGCGGGGTTGTCTTTCATGGCTCGGTTGGTTGTATGTATTGGTTGATTACGCTTTCCTGGCAAATGCCATAAACTACCACTTACTCGGGGCCGCCTGGGCTGCCCGTATGCCATAGTAAGCCCAATCGGCCCTTTACCGGACGTTACACTTCAAATCCGATGAGACGTATAATTCGGATACTTGGTCAATAGTCAAGACAGAAGTTGGCGAATATGAAACTGTGTTACTCCACGGACCGTGAAATAGAGCACCATCTGTTGCGGCAAGTCTGGCTTCTGGCAAGGCGCGAGGAAGGAGCATAGCCAGGGGCGCCTTCCGTTTCCACCAAGACTATCGTGTGGCAATCGCCTCTTCAAATAGCTGTTCGAGCTTTTGCGCCATCTCCACTACCGAAAACTGATTCCGAATCCGTTCGGCCCCGGCTTTTCCCATCGCAAGGCGCAAATCCGGATCGCCCATCAATTGTTCGATGGCGTCAGCCAGTGCCGCCGGATCGCCCGGAGCAACCAGCAAACCAGTCTTGCCCGGCTCGACCGTATCGAGCGGTCCGCCGATGTTGGTGGCAATGACGGGACGTTCCATGGCCATCGCTTCCATCACCACGTCGCCCAGCGGTTCGGGCTGGACCGAGGTCAAGGTGAACACATCCATCCCCGCGTATGCGGGACAGGTATCCGCGAGCTCGCCGGTGAAGACGACGTTTTCGACTATCCCGAGCTGGCGGGCCATTTCCTGGAGCCTTGCCAGGTGGCTTTCATTGCCCCGGAAAGGAGCGCCCACGATCAGGGCTTTGATCGGGCGTCCACGCTGCTTCAGCAGGCCTGCCGCTTGCACCAGCACTTCCTGGCCTTTGCGCACCAGCTTGATCCGCCCCACGCACCCCACGACAAAGTCCTCTCCCAATCCATAGGCGCTGCGGAACCGCTTGCGCATGGTTTCCCTCAGGACCGGGAATTCATCCATTGAAATACCGTCATGAACCACCACGGCACTGCCCGGCGGTTCAAATTGCGACGCAACCGCCCTCGAGATGGCGATAATCTTGCAGGAGAATTTGCGGATATACCAGGAGAACGCCGGCCAGATTGTCTGGAATTCCTGGAACCACTCGCGCATGTGCCACACATGCGGAACTCCAGCCAGACGCGCGGCCAAAGCCGCGGAAAGAATTACCCCCGTATTCGAGTAAACCAGTTCAATCCGCCTGCGCCGAATCAATCGCCAAAGAAACAGGACCGAAAACGGGTAGTTGCGCAAAAAAGACAATATATGCCAGGCCTTGAATGCCTGGCGGGTTATGACGCTCATCCGGGGATGAAGAATTACCTCGATGTGCTCCTTTTCGATCAGGTCTTTCAACGGTCCGTTCTCCTGCAAAACCACCAGCGGCTCAAAACGGTTCCGATCCACCTGCTTGAGCCATCGCAACAACATCCGGCTGGCCCCGTAGAGGTCTGCGTTGCTTTGTACGTGCAACACACGCCGAGGCGAAGCTGGTATTTGTGAGATCATAAAAGATTGCGCATATCTGCGTTTTCACGCGTCAATTCACCCATAACCAGGCGACAGCATTCAAACAAGGAAAAAGGCTGGACCAGCCCGTTTGGAACGGCGAGAGCCCAGGTTGGTAAATCCGGCTGCTGCGACCGTAGCATCGAGCGCCGGGTTCGATCAGTGTGCCAGGAAGAAGAAATTGAAAATTGAGGATCGAAAATTGGTCATTTATCATTGAAAGGGTTGCGTGGCCACTCTGGGCTCAATGACAATTTATCGATGCTCAATGACGGGTCCTCACGCTCTTACGCTCTCACGCCTCCACGCTCCAAGCTGTCCCGTGGTTTATTCCGAGCCGCCAGGGCCGCCAGGGCTGCCAGAGCTGCCCGAGCCTTCGAATTTCTTCCAGATGTCTTGGGTGATCTTGCCCTGAATCGCCTGCTGCTGCCGGTATTTCTCCAGTTGAGCCGGGGTCAGCACGGACTCGAGCGCCTTGATTTTCTGCTCGGATTCCCACTGCATCAACTCGACTGGGCTTGCCGCGTTTTGATTTGCTTTGCCGGTCAATTGATTGAGGTTCAGATCATACAGACCGGCAAAAACCTTGTCCATTTGGCCCGGGGTCAAGCCAAGGGTGGATTGCATCTGGAGCAGTTCGCTGTTGGCGGCCATGCTCGCGTTGTGCGAGGCCTCCTGCTGCTGATAGGTTTGATAGTCCGCTTGCTGGTCCGGTGTCAGCAGCGCCTTGATCTTCTCATCCACATTGCCGACGTCCTTGCCCAACTTGAGTATTTCGTCTTTGTTAAACTTGCCCGAAAAGGCCTGTTTCATCCCCGCCGACATCACCTCGGCTTGACGCATCAGGATGTCCCGAACCGCCTGGGTTTGTTCCGGAGTCAGGTGGACGGTGGCTGT
>JAMCZD010000011.1 GCA_023473405.1 Candidatus Omnitrophota bacterium | reverse complement strand
GAGTTTCACCCGCGAAGACGTCCAACGCACAGCCGCCGCCGATGTGGGCCGCGCAAGACCACGGGCGTCCGAGACATTGCCGTCCGCCCAGGCGGCCGTCGCGCGGGCTGTGAGCAGGAGTCATCGCGAGATCGTGCCGTTGCGAATAACGGCAAGGATCGATATGACCGCGGCGAAAAAGTTTCATGCCGAATCAGCGGCAACGGGGAGCAAGATCAGCTACGACGCCCTTTTCCTGAAGGTCTTGGCAGCGGCGATCCGCGAGATCCCCCTGGTAGCGGCGCGACTGGAAGTTGACCAAATTATTTTCCCCGAAGGCATCCACCTGGCGTTGGCCATTGGCCTCGACAACGAGCTTTTCCTGCCGGTGGTTCATAATGTGGGCCAAAAATCTCTCGCCGCCCTCGAATCGGAGATACAGGAAGTCGTTGGCCAGGTTAAGAACCACACGCTTAAGTATGGGAGGATGACCGGGGGTTGCATGGCGATCAGCAACCTGGGCATGTATCCGATCGAGACTTTCGAGGCGATCATCTTTCCCGAACATAGCGCCATACTCGCCATCGGGGCCATTCAGAATTGTCCCGTGGCAGTCGAGACTCGAATCGAGGTCCGCCCGATGGCCACGGTTAACCTTACGGTTGACCACCGCTTGATCAATGGCCGATTGGCCGCCCGGTTCCTGACGCGGGTTAAGCAATCGATGGAAGCAGGAACCTTCGCCTGAAAACCGATCCATTCCAAAAATGAAACACGACAACCAGTTTCTTCTCTCGCTATACCGCCAAATGCTGTTGATCCGGCGGTTCGAAGAACGCGTCAAGTTCCTCTTCCTCGAAGGCATCATGCCCGGCACGATACATCAATACCAGGGCGAGGAGGCGGTTGCAGTGGGAGTCTGCAGCGCGTTAAACCCCGACGACATCATTACCAGTACCCATCGACCGCACGGACACGCCATTGCCAAGGGCCTGAGCGTCGAGTCGATGCTCCACGAATTGTTTGGCAAAGCCACCGGCTGCTGCGGCGGCAAAGGCGGTTCGATGCATATGGGCGACCTGTCGCGTGGCATGGTGCCGGCCATCGCGATTGTTGGGGGCGGCGTGCCCGTGGCCACCGGCATGGCCTTGGGTTTCAAAATGCAGAAGAAAAAGCGAGTGGCAGTCTGTTTTATGGGAGATGGCGCCATCAACGAAGGCGCCTTTCATGAAGCCGTCAACATGGGCGCCATCTGGTCGCTGCCGGTGGTCTATGTGATCGAGAACAACCAATACGCCGCCTCATTCCATGTCTCGAAGGCTACACTCTTGAAGCACCTCTCGGACCGCGCTGCCGGTTATGGTATCCCCGGTATTACCATCGACGGCAACGATGTCCTGGCCGTCCACGAAACCGCCGGGCAAGCCATCGCCCGAGCTCGAGCAGGCCAAGGCCCTACCCTGCTCGAAGCTGTGACTTACCGGATCACCGGCCACTCGAGACGCGACCCCTGCAACTACCAGCCCGAAGATGAACGCAAGACCGCCTTGAAGAACGAGCCCATCGGACGTTTCGCCCGGGTCCTGCTCGAACAAGGCGCAGCCAACGAGGATACCCTGGATCGCATCAGCCTGGAGGTCGATGCCGAGATCGAACGCGCCGTGGACTCAGCCCGCACCGCTCCAAGTCCCGCGCCTGAAGACGCTTTGAATGGTCTGTTTGCATGAAACAGTAAGGAGGTAACATGGCACGATTGACTATAGCTGAAGCCCTCCGCGACGGTTTGCGCGAGGAAATGACACGAGACCACCGGGTGTTTTGCATCGGCGAAGATATTGGCGTCCCGGGCGGTTGGGGCGGCGCTTTCACCGTCACCCTCGGCCTGGAAAAGGATTTCCCCGACCGCATCATTGATACACCCATCTCCGAAAATGGGTTTTTTGGCGTTGCCCTCGGGACCGCCCTGGTCGGCCTGCGTCCCGTGGCGGATGTTCAGTACGGCGACTTCCTGTTCTGCGCCATGGACCAGATAGTCAACCAAATCGCCAAAATGCGTTACATGTCCGGAGGCAAGTTGACCGTTCCCATCGTCATGCGCGCCCCAGTTGGCGCCACGGGTCGCAGCGCGCAACACGCCCAGAACCTCGAATCCATCTTTCTCAGTGTCCCGGGCATCAAAATCATCTGCCCCGCCACGGCGTATGACGCCAAAGGCCTGCTGAAGGCGGCTATTCGCGATGACAACCCCGTCCTCATGTTCGAGCACAAGCTGCTTTACGGTTCCAAAGGCGCTCGAGCCGAATCCGGTGCCGTGGATGCCTCGAGTGAGATTCCCGAAGGCGATTACGTCGTGCCCATCGGGCAAGGCGTCGTCCGCCGGGCCGGCACGGATGTAACCATCATCGGCACCCTGCTTATGATGCACCAGGCCATGATCGCCGCCGAGCAATTGGCCGCATCAGGCATCCACGCCGAGGTCATCGACCCGCGAAGCCTGGTCCCATTCGATTGGGGTCTGGTGGAATCGTCCGTCGCCAAAACCCGGCGCGTGGTCGTCGTCGAGGAAGGCCCGCGAACCGGCGGGATCGGCGCCGAGATCGTGGCCACCGTGGCGGAACGGATGAGTGATTACCTCATCGCCCCACCCCAGCGCGTGGCATCACCGGACATTCCGGTGCCTTTTTCGCCCCCCATGGAAAACTATTACCGGCCGGACGTCCCGCGCATCTGCCAGGCTGTGCGGCGCGTTATGGACATGTGACACTGTTCTCCGGCTGAATTATGCGAACCACCGTCATGACCGTGACCGGCCCAGTGGACGCGGACAAGCTGGGCATCACCCTGCCCCACGAGCATTTGTTCATCGACCTGCGTAATCAATTCACCGAGTTCAGCGATCCGGAGAAGCGCCGCGTGAGTCACGAACCGCTCCAGATGAACAACCTGGGCGTGGTTCGGAGAAATCCCTATGGCATCAAGGATAACCTGGTCCTGGACAACCTCGACCTGGCGGTTGATGAGGCCGAGGCCTTTAAATCACTTGGCGGAAGGACCATTGTGGATTGCACCTCGGTCGGCATTTGCCGCCAGCCTGGTAAACTCGCCGAGTTGGCCCAGCGCACCGGCTTGAACGTCGTTGCCGGTTCCGGCTACTACACATACGACACGCACCCGCCGGAAATGGAGCTGTGGTCCATCGAGCAACTTGCCGAACAAATCCTGCGCGACTTCAACGTGGGCATCGAAGGAACACCCATCAAGGCGGGGATCATCGGCGAGATCGGGACCAGTAACCCGATCCGGCCTAACGAAAAGAAGGCCCTGCAAGCGGCGGCGCTGGCCTTCCAGCAGACTGGCGCCGGCATCCAGGTCCATACTTATCCATGGGGCCAGGCCGGTCTCGAAGCCATCGCTATCTTGCTCGAAGGCAAGGTCACCCCGGCCAAAATCGTCATTTGCCACATAGACGTCGAAATCAACCTCGATTACATCCGCGCCTTGCTGAGAAAGGGCGTTTTTGTCGAATTCGATAATTTCGGCAAAGAGTTCTATATCGATCCGGCAGACCGCGGTTTTGCCGGAGGTATTTTTGCCCGCGACATCGAACGGGTGCGCGCGATTAAACAGTTGGTCGATGAAGGTTACGAATCGCAAATTCTCGTCACCAACGACATTTGTCTCAAGTGTATGCTCCACGCCTATGGCGGCTGGGGGTACGATCATATCCTTCGCGGAATCGTCCCGATGATGATGCATGAGGGAATCAGCCAACACGCCATCGACGGTTTCATTCGCGATAACCCCAAACGCTGGCTCGAAATTCAGTAGCAAATGGCCAATTCTCAATAATCAATGAATCCATTTCTAAATCGCCTCTTATTCCTCGGGCTTTACAGCGCCGTTATACTCCCTCAAGCCGCCCCCGTCCGTATCCCGCTGGTTATTCCTTACCCTCAACAAATCGAAAGAACAGGCGCGGAAAGCATCTTGCTCGGGCGAAACGGCGGTCGCTGCGTCAACATTGAAACCGATTGGTCCACCGGGCTTTTGGCCGAAGCCGGCCAATTGATCACGCGAACCCTGTCCGACAAAGGTTGCACCAACGAAGCGAGCGCAACCGCAACGCGCATTGTGATCAGCACGAACCGCAACCTTATATCACTAACGCCGGACGACAAGGCAACGTTGTCGAAGAGCGGCCAGGCTTATGTGATCCGAATGCGGCCTGGCCAACCATCCATTCTGTTTATTTTGGGGGCAAGTCCGCTGGGGGCTTACTACGGAGCAACCACTTTGGCCCAGCTTATCGAGTCAGACTCGACCGGCCGGGTGTTCGTGCAGAACCTGGCGGTGAAAGATTACCCGGATATCCCAATTCGCGAATCCGCGGATTGGGTGCTTGATTGGGACTGGGAGGTCAATGGCTATGATTGGGGCGATGGGTTGGAGGCCTTCATCGACCGCTGCAAACGAAAAATCGACCTCTGCTCACGCTTTAAAATCAATATGGTCCGCTTTCTGGGCGGGCGAATCGCTCCCGGCCCGGGCGACCTCGACTGCCGCTATGCCATGGTTAAACGTTTCGCCCTCGAGCTCAATCAATACGCCCGTCGCAAAGGGGTCGCCCTCCAGTATTCATCGGTCAGTTGGGGAAAAGACTACCAGGACATGGGTGTTCCATCGCCGAAGGCCTGGATTGAAAATCGAGAAGAATACCCGGACGGAAAGGTCTATGCCTGCTGGGGTGGCACGGCCGGTTGCTGCCTCGCCAACGACGCGCTGACCGAGCGCATTGTCCATCGCCAGGTGCAGTTCGTCCGGGAAACCGAGCCCGGGTCCATCTACCTGCACCACCTCGATATTGCGCAATTCGCCGAATTGGAAAAGGCATGGAAAAACCGGTGCCAACTTTGCCGCAACCAATTCCCCGACGACCACCTGGCCAGCTCGAATGGTCTCGCCGGCGCCGTCGCCCATCTCTACAACACCTTGATCCATGAACTTAAATCGATCCGGAACCCGGCCAGCGGTTACGACGCCTCCCGCGACCTGCAAATTGTGTTCGCCGCGCCGGGCTATAGTTATTTGACCGAAGATGATCGGGACTGGGAAAAAGACATCCGATACTTCCAGACCGTCGGACGCCTGCTCAGCGATAAGAAACACGTCAGCATCACCTTCCGTGAACAATACCGGCGCTGGGACAACCGCAGTCTTCGCACCGGGGAGATGTCCCGAGCCTTGGCCGATGCCGGTTGGCCGGACGCGGTATTCATGTTCGCCTCGCAAGGGGGTGGCTTCATGCCGGACCACTATCTCCTGGTCTCGAGCCCTGTCCTCACTGGTATCTTTAATGGCGCACATATCCTCTACAACTTCAACGGCCAGGTACATTCCGAAGTCCAAGTCCTGGCCAATGTGAACTATGCCTGGAACTGCAATGCACCCGGCTCGGTCTCCCCCCAGGAGTTTGCCGGGCGAACCCTGGAAACGGCCGCGCAAGAATACGCCAACGGAATTCGACGATCCGATTACTTGTATGGCCCGTTTCTCGAGACCGCGTGCGAGCGCCTATATGGCCGGGCAGCCGCGCCTTATCTCGAGCGGATGTTCCGATTCGAACGGGATAAAGGCCAGCTCTTGCCAGTCTTGACCGCCATCGAGGCAATACCACCAACCGGATATGACTGGGCCGCCCAGGCGGAACGAAATCGCCAGGCCAAAAAGTTCCTGGACACCGCGTTGAACGTATGCTCTGAATCCGCTCGCCCCGATTTGTCCTGGCTGCAACGTTGCCTCGAGGCTGGAGCGCGGATGAGCGATCTCTATGACTTGGTTTATCGCCAGAAACGCCCTGTAGCGGAAGCGACCGAGCGCGCCCATGAGTTGCAAGCGTGGATGGAACGTGAGTTCAAGTTCGAGAAAACCGAGCCCGACGGCGGCGATTCGGGCATATGGAAGACCTTGATCTCACGCGCGCTAAGCAGTTACTCGCATCCAACAAGTAATCAGCCTGCAGCGGAAACGATGTTCGAAAACGACCGGTTGCGCCTCAAGGCTTCATCCGCCATGCCCGACTATTCCGTCGGCTCGGTCCTCACCAGCGATCCTCGAGGGCACGAATGGGGCGATGACGGCGGCTGGAACGACGCCACCCCCGGCCAATTCCCCGACACCATCTCCATCCAGTTTAAAGAACCGAGACAGGTCCAGCGCATCTCTGTTTATACCCTGGCCGATAATTGGATAGCGCTCGACAAGGTAGATGATTCCACCCCGGCTACGCAATTCGGAGTAACGGACATGGACCTGGATATTCAAAGTCCGGATGGAACCTGGACTACATTCAAACAGTTACGGAACAATAAAAAGGCCCTGTTACCTTTGCCGGATATTCAAAGACAGGTGTCCGGGATTCGATTAACGGTCCTGGGCAGCGCCGATGGACATTTCAGCCGGATCATTCATATCGACATTAAGTCAGCGACCTCCGGCAAAGCCGGAGGCTTGAAATTGTGAACCGCTCAAAGCGGATTAATCTTGGAGCCGCTCAAAGCGGCTTTGCCCCTCGAACAGTCCCAACTGATCGAGGCGTTGATCTTCCCTTTCCTGCTCCTGGATGTACTTGCGCACGGCGGCTTCATTGTGCCCCACCGTCGATACCCAATACCCCCTCGCCCAGAAGTGCTGCCCCACGAAATTCCGTCGCTTGCCTCCAAAGGTCCGCGCGATGTGGATAGCGCTCTTGCCCTTTATGTAACCCAGCACCTGCGAGACCGAATACTTGGGCGGAATTGACACCAGCATGTGCACATGATCGACCATCAAATGCCCCTCCCCTATTTCGCATTCCTTTTGGTGCGCCAATTCCCGAAACACGCTCCCCAGGTGCTTGCGCAGTGAAGCGTAAAGCGCCTTGCGGCGATATTTTGGGATAAACACCACATGGTATTTGCATTCCCACTTGGTATGGTTAAGACTTTCGTAATCATTCATGTTTTGAGCTTCCTGTTGTTGAACTTGAGCGGTTCACAACAGGAATGCTCAATAGACTCCCGGAGTTGTCAAACTTTGGGAGTCTCCCCGGCAAAGCCGGGGGGTTTCCCGTTCATCTAACTGTTCAGGTGGGGCGGACCTCCGGTCTGCCAGTTGAACGGGCCTCTGGCCCGCTGTTTCGGTGTCATCACATTCGCGGAGCCAGACTCTCCGCGAACCGGCAGATCAGAGGTCTGCCCCACACCTGGGCCGTTACGGCCGGCATTGATTGACTGCTGGACCGCCGAGTATTGGTTGGAAGTTGAGACGGATGAGATTGGCGAGCATTGAAAACATAGACTTCGTGAATTTACTTATGAATACAAATCCGAATACTCCATCCCTTGTGCATTGGAAGTCTCGAGTCCTACTGTTGCTGAGCCTGCCTTGTTTTCTGAACTCGTCGCAGGTAATAGCCGGAGACCTTGCGCTCGAGCTAAAAAATGTTCCCCACCGAATTGTCTACGAGACCTACGCCGGTGACAATTGGGAATTGTTCATGGTCAACGCCGATGGTTCCAATCCGATAAACCTGACCCAAACGCCGCAAGTGGACGAACTCTATCCGCATGTGTCTCCGGACGGAACGAAAGTCTGTTACTCGGCCGACGAAGGGCGCGGCGCCGACAAAGTCCGTAATGTCTATTACATGAACCTCGATGGCTCCGGGCGCACCCGCGTAGCCGTCAACGCGCGCCAGGCATGCTGGAATTCCACCGGCACTCAAATCGCGTATCTCAAAGGCGAAAAGAGCAATTACAACAACCACGAGGCAGCCAGCAAGGGTCTCTTCATCTATGACCTCAAAACCGGCCAATATCGGCAACATCCAAACCGGCAAATCGAGCATATCTTTAATGTATGCTGGACCCGGGACGGCAAATGGTTCGTGGCAACGGTCTATGGAGGAATGGGATTCGGGTTTGCAATCATCGCCATCGAGGCCAACAGTGACCGCGTCGTTGACCTGAACATACGGGGTTGCCGGCCCGATTTAAGCCCAGACGGCAAACGGATCGTCTGGTGCTGGGACAATGGCAACCTGGCGGTGGCCGATTTCGATTGCACCACCGGAACTCCAAGGGTCTTGAATCCCCGCGTCTTCGTCACCACCGCGCCTTTCTGGCCTTACAATGCCGATTGGTCACCCGATGGCCGCTACGTAGCCTTCGCCAATATCGATGAGAAACAGGATGCAAAGCTCGGTGTCTATGCCGTCTACGTCGGCGCGCGCGCCCGTGGAGCGAATATTTGCGTGGCCGATCCGTCGCAAACCAATCGTTGGGTCGCCATTACATCAGACGGCAACAGCAATAAGGAACCGGATTGGGTTCCTACACGCGCTCGAGCCACATCGAACTCGGAAAAGAAATGAAACGCAATCCTGGAATAATGCCGGAAAAGTGCTCGGCAAATCGCACAACTCCGATACCGCACGAACCGGAAGCCAGGATGCCCGCTTCGTCCTTTAGATGGGCAGGCATTTTAATGCTCGCATTGATGTGGCTTGCGAACGGTTGCAGCCACAAATCGGATACGTCCGCCAAAGCTGAACCACCGCCAATCGTCCATACCTCAGCCGGAGATGAGATGGTCCTTGTTCCAGCCGGTTCGTTTCTAATGGGAAGCTCGGACCAAACCGATGCAACACCAGCGCATCAAGTGTGGATCGACAGCTTCCTAATTGACCGCCGCGAAGTAACCCAGGCGCAATTCGAAAAGCTCGGGTTCATTAATACGGCCCACTTCAAAGGCGCCGCTCATCCGATGGAACAAGTCAGTTGGCCCGAGGCGGCACGATTCTGCAATCAACGCTCGATCGCCGAAGGTTTGCAGCCCTGCTACGACATCGAGACCGCCGCATGCAAGTTCCAGGCGAACGGCTATCGGCTCCCAACCGAGGCGGAATGGGAATATGCCTGCCGGGCAGGATCGACCCAGGCATTCTTCTTCGGCAATGACATACGCCCGTTGACCCAGTACGCCTGGTTCGCCGCCAACTCAATCCACCAAACCCATCCCGTAGGACAGAAACGGCCAAATCCATGGGGACTGTTCGACATTACCGGCAACGTGGCAGAATGGTGCAATGACCGATTCGATCCCGACTATTACAAATCCAGCCCCACCAATAATCCGCCAGGCCCAGCCCAGGGCGCTAAATACTGCCTGCGCGGCGGCGCCTGGAATTCCACCGAAGACCAATGCAGGTCCGATAAGAGACAAGGCGAAAATCCCGGTTTCCACGACGCCTGCTTTGGTCGCGATTTCATCGGATTTCGATGCGTCAGAAAACCCTTCCCGAATATGACAGGAACTACAGAATGAAGACAGGATGAACCTGCCAAAGACAGGATGAACAGTATTTACAGGATAAAAAATCCGCTTCCTCGTTCTTGTTCTTTGCTTTCATTACGTCTATTTGTGGCAAAAGAGAACCAAGTCAAGTTTGGCTGCGACCGCGAATTGGGCGGTCCATCCTGTCCTCAAACAGTAACGGTTTGCAGGTAATCCGGTGCGATGACCTCGGAATGGGGTTTCAGGGAACGGAGGGTCTCCGCCAAGGCGAGCGATTGGGAGGTCTCACCGTGGACGACGAAGATTTTCTGCATGGGGCCAGTCAGCGACTCGACGTAGTGCGTCAATTCATGTTTGTCACCGTGTCCGGAAAACGAGTCTATCGACGCAATCCGGGCACGGACGGGGTGGGGTTCGCCAAAGATATTGACGGTCTTGTTGCCTGCCAGAATCTGGGCGCCCAGGGTGTGCTCGGCGCAATAGCCGATAAACAGAATCAGGTTGCGCGGATCGCCAATATGATTTTTCAGATGGTGCCGGATGCGTCCGGCCTCGCACATGCCTGAGGCGCTGATGATCACGGCGGGTTCCTTGAGGCTGTTGAGCTTCATCGAGTGGGCCACCTCGCGGATATAGGTCAGGTTTTCCATGCCGAACGGATTTTCTTTCTCCCTCAGAAAGCGATAGATGTCGTCATTGAAACATTCGGAATGGAGCCGGTAAACCTCGGTGGCATTGACGCTCAAGGGACTGTCAACGAACATGGGAACCTTGGGCAAATCACCGGCATCGGTCAATTGATGGAGCGTGTATACGATGTCCTGGGTGCGTCCGACGGAAAACGACGGGATAATAACCTTGCCGTTTTGCGCCAATGTTTCCCGAACCAATCGCCCTACCTCCGCGTTGGCACCCGGCTTGGCGACGTGCTCGCGCCCGCCATAGGTGCTCTCAATTTGCAGAAAGTCCACACCCTCAACGGGCTCGGGATCGCGAAGAATCTCGTCATGACCGCGCCCAATATCGCCCGAGAACAGGAACCGGAAGGACCGGTCCTTCTCACGAATGTCCAGGACCACCTGAGCGGCGCCGAGGATGTGGCCTGCATCGCGAAAAGTCAGGGTCACCCCATCCGTCACGTGAATAGGACGATCATAGTTGAGCGAGATAAACTGCCGCACCGCTCGTTCGGCGTCGCTGGGCGAGTAGAGGGGCACGACCGGCGGAAGATTCTGCTTTGCGCGCTTGCGTGAGACGAACTCGGCGTCAGCTCGCTGTATTTCAGCCGAGTCCTCGAGCATGATGCTGGCCAGGTCACGCGTGGCGAATGTGCAATAAATGCTGCCGTTGAATCCTTGCCTGCACAGGTTGGGAAGATTGCCGCAATGGTCCAGGTGCGCATGGCTGAGAACCACGGCGTCGATTTGACGGACATCGAACGGGAAATTCCGATTCCGCTCGATTGATTCGTCCCGGCGTCCCTGAAAGAGGCCGCACTCCAACAGCAACCGTTGCCCGTTTACTTCGATCAGATACATCGAGCCAGTCGTCGTTCGGGTCGCCCCGAGGAAATGAATTTGCATGCCCAGAGAATGCCTGAGGCCCTGCCGGCGACAAGCTTTTCAAAGTAATAGCCTGCGCAGACCGAAAGCAGGCCGCATTACATAATGCAGACGAAGAAAACCCAGCCGGCGCCGGTCTCGATAACCAAGAAGACGGCCTCCAAAAACTCAAGGATGCCGGAAGGTTATTCGCGCCTTGTTCAGATCATAAGGCGACATTTCGACGCTCACCCTGTCGCCGACGCTAATGCGAATGAAATTCTTGCGCATCTTACCGGAAATATGCGCCAGCACCTCGTGACCGTTGGGCAAGGCCACCCGAAACATGGTACCGGGTAAAACCTGCGTTACCCTGCCGATCAACTCAATCGGTTCTTCTTTTGCCATTCAATCATGAAATTCGGCGCAGCGAAATCATCCATCCCAAAACGATTTGATTCAACCCGCGCTCGCAATAAATGCCCAAACTTGCCTTGGACCAATGATGAAATCAAGGAATAATGGCGAAACTGACATTCGCTGCTATTTTGACATTTTCATCTTTACTCGGCGCCCGTTTTATAATATATATGCGCTGGTTAACGCCTTGATGGGCCGGTCAATGGCCACTCGTGCGCTCGGCTGCGTTCAAAATGAGAATCGAACAGAGTGAAATCCGCGACGGAACAGGGTTTTCCGCCTTGATCCTGGAGGACGAAGTTGTCTGCGCGGAGCTCCTGGCCGGTGCTATCCGCGACGAAGGCGGCATACCGGTGGTTTGTGGGACCGTTGCGGCCGCCCGCCAGGCGATAGCCGCCCAACCGTTCGATTTGCTCATCCTGGACCATCATTTGCCGGACGGTAAAGGTGGCGCTTTCTTCCGTGAGTCACGCGAGCAAGGTAACTGGGCCGCCGCTATCATGCTGACGGGTATGCCCGACCTCGGAATTGCGGTCGAACTGACCCGCAGCGGACTATTCGAATACATCACCAAGCCATTTCACCTCGAACAACTGATCGAATGCGTGCGCCGTGCCCGGTTGCGGTTCCCCTCTTTCAGACCGGACCGGGTTTTCATGGATTTCGTCGCACGCGCCCCCGGCATGAGGAAGGTCCGTTCACTGGTGCAACATGCGGCGGTCAACTCCCATGCCACAGTCCTGCTGAACGGTGAAACCGGTGTTGGCAAAGACGTCGTGGCCCGAATGATTCACCAGTTAACGTTCAAGGACAAATCGCCTATTCCACCGTTAGTCTGCCTGAATTGCTCCACCTTGCCCGCTGACATGTTCGAGGCGGAGTTGTTCGGGGCCGAAAAAGGCGCTTACACCGGCGCACACCAGCTCCGCACTGGCCTGGCCGAAGCCGCCAACGGCGGGACCTTGTTCCTCGATGAAATAGCCGAGGTGCCGCTTTCCCTCCAGGCCAAACTGCTCCAGTTTCTCGAAACCCAGGAATATCGCCGGCTTGGCAACACCGAATCCCGGAAGTTCGATGGGCGCATAATCGCCGCCACCAACAAATCCCTCCAGGACGAGGTAAACCGGGGCACATTCCGAGCCGATCTACTGTACCGGCTGGATGTCTTCTCGATCGTCATCCCTCCCCTGCGCGAACGCAAAGATGACCTCGGCGAGCTGATCGACCTTTTGCTTACCCGGATGGCCGAAAAATACGAGCGCCCCAAGCCGACCATTCGCATGGACGATTTCCTGGCCTTGCTGAATTATGATTACCCAGGGAATGTTCGCGAGCTGCGGAACCTGCTCGAACGCTCGCTCCTGCAAACCCCATTGGACTCGAATTGGCTGGACATCGACCTGAATTGGCCGCGCAGGCTTCGCCGAACCGCCTCCCCGCCTCCAGCCAGTCCAGGACCGGCTCGGTTAAATCCATTGCCGCCCGGCTCCCTGGCCGACCAGGAACGTGCCCTGATCCAAAAGGCCCTCGAGGAGAGCAACGGCGTCATTCGGCGCGCCGCCGCCAAGCTGGGCTTAACACATCAATCCCTGCTCCGACGTCTGAAAAAATGGCCTGAGCTGCGACAGTCCTTCTCGCCCGCAATCAAGTAGATTAAACGGTCCCAAGGCCTCTTTTATCGAGTTCCCGCCTTAGGCGCCGCCGCTGAAGGCGGCAATGCGACCGGCGCTGCATTCGTGCTTACGTACTTGCGCAGAATCTGTTCAAAGTCCGGGTGCGTCCTCCCAAACTCGCGCAGCCGGGTCACAAATTCATTCCTCTTGGTCGCTG
>JAMCZD010000305.1:11714-13034 GCA_023473405.1 Candidatus Omnitrophota bacterium | reverse complement strand
TGCGAGGGAAGGTTCGGAGTCAAGGGCGCCGGCGCCGGCAGCGGTTCGCGCGGCGTTGCGGTCGGTTCGAGGGCGGCAATCGGCGCTGTCGTTTTTTGATCGTCTGAGCCAGTTAACGGCACAAGGCGCGGCGAATCTGAACGCGGCATTGCGGCGCGGAGCATTGGAGGCGAAACAGACCGGGTTGGCGGTGGTTTTGAGTGATTTCCTCGATCCGGCGGGTTACGAATCCGGCCTGGGCGCGTTGCTGGGTCGAGGGTTTCAAATCAACGTGGTGCAGATACTGTCGCCGGAAGAACTGAACCCGACGACCTACGGTGATTTGAAATTGGTGGATTCGGAGACAGGTGAGCAACGGGAGGTAACCTTTGGCCGATACCGGCTGAAGGCATATCGGCGGACCGTCGAGAATTTCTGCGCGAAACTGCGCGAGTATTGCCGGCGGCGTGGGATCAATTACTTCCTGGCGGGATCGGACACGCCGCTCGAGGATCTTCTGCTCAAGCAATTGCGCCGGGCGGAGGTTTGGAAGTGATGCACTTCCTGGTCCCAGCCGCCTTTGCGTTTGCCGCCGCCCTGCCGGTGGTGATTGTGTTTTACCTGCTCAAGCGCAAGCGGGTGGTTAAGTTGGTGTCCAGCACGGTTCTATGGCAGCGTTTCCTGGCGGAGACACAGGCCAGCGCGCCGTTTCAGAAATTGCGTCACAATTGGTTGCTGGTCCTGCAACTGCTTATGCTGGCCTTTCTGGTCTTCGCGCTGACCCGGCCTTTCTTCGCCGCACCCACCAGGCAAGGCCGGCTGCTGGTCGTTATCCTGGATGTGTCGGCCTCGATGCAAAGCACCGACGAATCGCCTTCGCGATTTGCCGTGGCTCGTGGTGAGGCGTTGAAGTGGGTGGACAGCCTGCATGACAACGACCAGATGGTGGTTATCGAAGCCGCCGCGCATACAACCGTCAAGCAATCGCCCACCAGCGTCAAAAACGCCTTGCGGCGCGCCCTCCAGGCCTGCGAGGTGACCGATGGCCCCACCCGCTTGACCGAGGCGCTCAAACTCGCCGAGACCTTGACCCGCGACCATCCCAACGCCGAAATCCATTTGTTCAGTGACGGAGCGGCCCCGGGGCTGAGTGAGTTCGAAAACAAGAACCTGCCGCTCGTTTACCATCGAGTCGGACGGCGCGCCGCCAACCTTGGCATTGTCTCCCTGGACGTGCGCGCCCACCCCGAGGACCCAACCCGCCGCGTCCTCTACACCAGCGTGGTGAACTTCTCCACCAATCCGGCTCCGGTGGAACTCGAGCTGCGCCTGGACGGCAAG
>JAMCZD010000305.1:7872-11704 GCA_023473405.1 Candidatus Omnitrophota bacterium | reverse complement strand
GGTATGGCCCGAGGGAAATGTATTGGCCATTCACACCGCCAACACCACCAATCCGGCTCCGGTGGAACTCGAGCTGCGCCTGGACGGCAAGTTGGTCGAGACCCGTCCGTTGACGATCCGGCCCAAGGAGACAGTGCCGCAGGTGTTCGCGATTTCGCAGACGCGGAATGGAATATTTACCTTGCATTTAACCGCGAATGATGATTTGACCGTTGACAACGACGCGGCTATTGTCAGCTTGCTTCCCCCGCCGGTTAAGGTGTTGCTGGTCTCGCGTGGCAACCGGTTCCTCGAAAAGGCGCTGAGCGCGGTTTCGACCGTTCAACTAAGCACGACGGCGCTGCTTACCGATTCGGCTGCCGCCTTTGATTTGGTGGTGCTGGATGACATCACGCCCCTGGTATGGCCCGAGGGAAATGTATTGGCCATTCACACCGCCAACACCAATTGGTTTGACGGCTGGTCGCGCCTCGAGGCACCCGCAATCGTGGATTGGAAAAATACGCATCCGTTGTTGCGCTTTGTCAGCTTTGACAATGTCCAGGTAGCCGAGAGCATGGCCGTGAAGGTTCCCCCGTGGGCGGTCCCGCTGGTTGAATCACAGCAGGCGCCCTTGATTTTGGCCGGCGAATGGAAGCGGCAACGCATCGTGTGGATTGGGTTTGACCTGCTGCAAAGCACCTGGCCGCTGCGTGTTGCGTTTCCAATCTTCATCGCCAACGCGGTCGATTGGCTTAACCCGGCGTCTGCCAAGGCGAGTCAATTCATGGTGCGTGCCGGCGAACCGTTCCGGTTTGCATTCGCCCAGCCGATAACCAATCAACCGGTCAGCGTCGAACTCCCCAATGGCACCGTGAAAACCACCCCGATAAATCCCGGAACGCCGGAATGGGTGTTCGGCGCGACTGACAAGCAGGGCATCTACAAGGTTCGGTTCGGAACAAATGAACTGGCCTTTGGCGTCAATCTTCTGGATGCCGCCGAAAGTGACACCACGCCTCGGGCCGAATTGCAATTGGGCAAATACGCCAAGGTGCAAGCCACCAGGCTCCGCCGCGCCAACCTCGAACTGTGGCGCTGGATCGCGGTGGCCGGCCTGATCGTCCTGTTGTTTGAATGGTGGTACTACCACAAGCGGACGGCGTAGGGACGGGAGGAGCGTGGAGCGTGGAGCGTTGGATTTGTGTCCTTTTGGTCCCTTTTGTCCCTTCCTCAGAAGCAAGTAGCCAAAACCGCCGCTCAAGTCCTATGATTCGAGGATTCTCGATAAGATGAAAATTAAAGCAGCCGGGAAAGTTGGCGGGGCAGAGCGGTTATTGGCTTCGATTCTTGGTAGCGGCGCGTGGCTGGTGGCGGCGCTCGTTCTTGTGCTGGTCATCCTGAGCGTGACCGGATGCGGTCGCCGCCCTCGAAGCGAAGTGGTCGTTTACACCTCCCAGGACCATGTTTACGCCGAACCCATCTTGCTCGAATTCACCCGAAAGACGAGTATCCGGGTTGCCACGGTTTATGACAGTGAAGCGGTGAAGACGGTTGGATTGGCCAATCGTTTGCTGGCGGAGAAGAACCGTCCCCAGTGCGATCTGTTTTGGAACAACGAGGAATTCCGGACCCGGCAATTGGCGGCACAAGGTGTATTTCGGGAAACCAACGGATGGCAGGCGTTTGGCTGCCGGCATCGCTGCCTGGTGGTGAACGTGGATCGCCTGCGGTCGAACACGGCGCCGAACTCGCTGATCGAGCTCACCAATTCGAACTGGCGCGGCAAAGTCGCCCTGGCATATCCCTTGTTCGGAACGACGGCGACGCATTTCCTGGCCTTGCGCCAGCGTTGGGGCGAGGCGCGCTGGCGCGATTGGTGCCGGGCGTTGCAGGCCAATCAGCCGTTCCTCGTGGACGGCAACTCGGTCGTAGTCAACCTGGTCGGGCACGGCGAGGCATGGATCGGACTAACCGACAGCGATGACGTCCAGGCCGGGCTACGGGAAGGTATGCCGATTCGAGAAGTGCCCTTGACGCAGGATGGTTTGTTGATTCCCAACACCGTCGGCGTGGTGCGCGGCGCTCCCCACCCGGAGGCGGCGCAGCAATTGTTCGTTTACCTCCAAAGCCCGGACGTAACGGCCAAGCTGATCCAAGCCCATGCCCTCCAAGATACCTCGGCGGAGGCCCCGGCTGCATCCCGGCTGCCGGTGGACTGGGTCGCCCTGCTGCGGGATTTGGAACCTGCCACAGCCGAGCTGAAGCAATTGTTCTTGCGATGAACCCGATGGTCCGTAAGCACGCATTCAAGCGGGTTCGGTTTCTCCGGTGATGAGTTGGGTCCTGTTACAAAACAGCCTGCTGGTAAGCGGATTGGCCACGGTGCTGGCGGCTAGCCTGGGTTTTCTGGCGGCATTATGGCTGGCGGGACTGGAGGGGGCGCGACGCAAGTGGTTGCTGGGAAGCGCGGCGGTCGCGCTGGCCCTGCCACCTTTTCTGGTTACAGGCTGCTGGCTGCACTGGTTCGGCTACACGGGAATTTTGCGGGGATGGTTGCCGCTCGATATTTATTCGCGGGGAGGAGCGGTTTGGATCCTGGGAATGCTGTACTGGCCAATCGCAATGTTCCTGGTCCTGGGCGCCTGGGGGCGCATCGAGCCCGGCCAATTGGAGAGCGACCCGGCCCTGCATGGCTTGGGATTGGTGCGTTGGTTGTTGTTGCCGGCGGCGCGGGGGGCGTTAAGCCAGGCGGTCCTGTTGGTTTCCGTGCTGGCACTCAACAATTTCGCCGTGCCTTCCATCCTGCAAGTCAAGGTTTTCCCCGCCGAGATATGGGTGCGATTCAACACCACCTGGGATTATTGGGCGGCGCTGAAACTGAGCTGGCTCCTGATGCTGGCTCCATTTCTCTTGATCATCTGGTTCAGCCGGCACGAGGTCCCCTGGCCGCGTTGGGAAGGGCGGGCACCCGCTTGGCTCTTTCGACGCCAGCTTGGGTCCGCCTGTTTCCGGGGAAGCGGCGGGGTGGCGTTGATCGCGATTCTCCTGTCCGTTGTTCTCCCTTTGGCGCAATTGATTGGTAGCGCGGCCACCTGGCACAAATTGCCAGTGGTATTGGCCGCCGGGAAACCAGCCTTTCTGAATTCGATCGGCCTGGCGTCGATCACGGCCATTTTAGGTGTAGCATTGGGGCTAATTGGTTGGCGCTGGCGCTTTGGCTGGGTCTTTTGGGTGCCATTCCTGCTCCCGGGTGTGTTGCTCGGTATCGCCCTGATTTACCTGTTCAATCGGCCCTGGCTCGATGTGTTTTACACGAGCACCGGCATCGTCATCCTGGCCTGGACCATTCGCTACCTGGCGGTGAGCTGGACCGTCACGGGCCAGGCACGCCGCGCCGTCGACTCCGACTTGACCGATGCCGCGCGCTTGGATGGGGCGGCGGGCTGGCGCCTTTTTTGGCATGTGCATTGGCCCCAGATGTCACCGCTACTTGCCGCGGGCGGGTATGTGACTTACCTGCTTTGCTTATGGGACGTCGAAACGCTGGTTTTGATTGTGCCACCCGGGAAAGAGACCCTTGCGCTGCGAGTTTTCAACCTGCTTCACTACGGGCATAATCCCGAGGTGGATGCGCTCTGTCTATGGCTGCTCGTCCTGGCCGTTCTGCCGCTCCTTATCTGGGCGATAAGCCGCCGGGTTCGGAGTGCCCTTGCCGGGAAAGGAGATCGCGCGTGAAACGACAAATGCATGCCCAGCCCACACCAGCGCAAGGCCTGCTCCACAGACCGCGGGATCGAGCCTGCTCCGGGCTCCATCCCGCGGTCTGGGGACTAAAAGGCGCCGCCAGCCC
>JAMCZD010000305.1:0-7862 GCA_023473405.1 Candidatus Omnitrophota bacterium | reverse complement strand
GATCGTGATGCTATTGATGCTCCCGCTGCTGGGAACGATGATTCTGGCCGGATGCGGCACGCGGCAGTCCGTGGACACGGTGCGATTGAAGAGCCGGCTGTTTGATGCCGTAAAGGTGATTGGCGGGCGCGGAACGGGTCTGGGACAGTTCATCAAGCCGCGGTCCGTGGCCGTGGACCGGCAGGACAACCTCTATGTAGCTGATATAACGGGACGAGTGCAGAAGTTTTCCTCGAATGGGGTTTTCCTGAGCTTTTGGCAAATGCCGCAGACGGACTTGGGCAAGCCCAAAGGCATGGGCCGCGACTCGATGGGCAACATCATTGTCGTCGAGCCTCATTATTCGCGGGTGAATCATTTCACAACGGCGGGTAAATTGGTGGCCCAATGGGGCAAACCCGGCACAAGTCCAGGCGAACTCGCTTTTCCTCGGGCGGTGGCGGTCAATTCGAGCGGTGAGATTCTGGTGAGCGAGTACGGCAAGGCCGAACGCGTGCAACGCTTTTCCGCGCTCGGCAAGCGGTTCCTGGGCAGTTTCGGACACGCGGGTTCGGGTCCGGGTGAGTTCAACCGGGCCGAGGGATTGGCGATCGACGCCGCCGACCGGATTTATGTCGCCGATTCGTGCAACCATCGGGTTCAGGTTTTTTCGCCGGACGGACGGTTCTTGCGCAGTTACGGGCAGGCGGGGAGCGGGCTGGGAGAACTGAGTTATCCATATGATATTTGCGTGGACCCGGCAGGCCGGCAATACGTTTGCGAATTCGGCAACAGCCGGGTGCAAGTCTTTGACGCCCAAGACCGGCAGCTCGAGGTCCTGGGCGCCCCCGGGTCTGACCCGGGCCAATTTGGGAATCCATGGAGCCTCGCCCTGGACTCAGCGGGCAACCTTTACGTGGCCGATTCGGGGAACAACCGCGTGCAGAAGTTCCTCCGGCGCCCTCGGTAGTCTTGATGGACACGGGGTTTATTTTACTCTTCCGTGAGCACGCCATAGAGTTATCAGAAGCACTGTGGAAAGCCTCTTTGCCTTGCCCTGTCTGCCTTTGCAGAAAGCTTGACCGTTGTCCGGTCCATCGGCAAGGTCAACAGGAAACTTTATGCATTTATGAATCGATCCTTTTTTCCCCGCGTCGTTCTTGCGGTGACAACCGCGATGATTTCCATCGGCGAGCGCCCACTGGCCGCTCAAGGCCCCGTCCCAGCCCCGAAAGAGACTGATTTGACCCAGGTCCGCGCCTCGGGGCCGTTGGATGCCTTGGTCAAGAAATCGTATTCGCGGCTGTTATCGGGCCCGTCCGGTTTCGGATCGGACTGGGATAATACCAATGAACCGGGTGACGGGCGGGGCCGCTGGATGATGGCAATGGGGAATTACGGCGCATACCTTGGGGTAAAACCGCCCAAAATGCTCGAGGAAATGCAGCGGATGCGCTCGATGCGCAATCCCCACGGCTTTTTCGGGCTCAACGAACCGCCTGAGGTCATTCAGGCGCAGGCTTCTTTCGACAATTCCTGGCCGATCCAGTGGGGAATCGATTATACCCGGCACTTTGGCGACCCCATTGGTTTGGAGTTCGCCCGCGGCATCGCCGACTCTTTTTACGTTCCGCGAACCAAGTATTTCGCGCCCTACAAAGGCGCGCCGGAGGGACATTGGATGGGCGAGTTCGGACACTCGGGCGTTGGTTTGGGCGGGATGGTCGCGGTGGCCAAACTGGCGTTGGCGACCGGTGAGAAATCATATGCCGATGCCGCGCGCGGATTGGCGGACCTGTTTCTCGATACCAAATACGAAGGCTGGCACGGCCACTGCACGTCCACCGCCGTGCTCGGCCTGACTTACGTCTATCAATTGACCGGTGACAGCCGCTATCTCGAGGCTGCCATGCACGCCGTCGATTCGGTCTTTCTTGGTTACGAACTTCCATATTTGGGGCATACTGGCGGCCTGTATAAAGGATGCGACCACTCCGAGGGTTGCGGTGTTTCGGATTATTTCTTTATCAACCTGAGGCTGGGTCAGTTGACCGGCCAGGCCCGGTATTTCGACCGCGCCGAGGAGATTCTATGGGGCCCGCTGTTCCATCACATCCGCCCCAGCGGCGGGATGGGCGTGGACGGCGTCGATGAGACCCGCACCCAGCTCAAGCTGGCCAATATGGCATGGGCTTACAACGCCGACATGTGCTGCACCATGTGGGCCGCCAACGGGTTGGTAAGGGCTTTCACCCATTCCGTTCTCGCCGAAGACCATCGGTTGACGCTCCCTCTCTATTTCCCCTTCACCGCCGCCGCCAACTTCAATAACGGATGTCACGTCAAGCTCGCCATGGATACTTCCTACCCGAACGACGGCCACGTGAAGGTCCGCATCGTTGAAACGGACAATGCCGATCCCTGGACCCTTCGATTCCGCATTCCCGCCTGGAGCCGTGTCACGTCATACACCCTCAACGGCAAAACACAGCCCGCCGAGCCCGAGGGCGGCTGGCTCGAGGTGCGCCGGGAATGGCGGAATGGCGACGAGGTGGCATTGAATCTCCCGCTTCGAGTCTGGCTTTCGCGACCGAATACCGAGGAGGTCCTGACCGCTGCAGCCGTTAAATCCGGCAGCCGGCTGAGCGGGGTGCGATTGTTCCGCGGTCCTCTCCTCCTGGCTATCGACAAGGAACGTAACCGCGACCTCGATTGGAGCCGGAAATCACGCTTCGTCCTTGCCCTGCCCGATAACGGCAGACGATTCGCCCTCCGGCGGACTACCGCCGGCACGGATGGCTTTGATCCCGCCTTTCTCTACCCTCGCGCCCACCTGAGTGCAGCGGTGACCCGATCCGACTCGGGTGCGCAACAGGACGCGTCACAACCTGTCGTTCTAACCCCCATAGCCGAGGCGCCCGGACGCCTCGGGGAATCGCCGGAGGCAATCGAGAAGCGCGTCATCGCCAATCGCGAAGCGGTGGTGTTCGACGTTGACTTCGCGCCAGTTGAGCCGTGAGAGCGGAGGGAGCGTGGAGCGTGAAGACGTGAAGCGTGAAGGGCGTGAGAGCGAGAGCGGAAAACCCCTCCACTCCTTCAACATCGAACTTCCAACGTCCAAGGTCACGCTCTGCCAGCCACACGGACGAACATGGACGAACACGAGCAGCGCTCCCACGCTCCCCACGCTCCCTACGCTCCACGCCCGCGACGCTCCCCACGCTCATCAAAGGCGCCCGAATTGCCTCAGGCCGCCGCCGGCAAGGAAGCCCCAGGCCATTCCCATGACCAAGCCGACGGCATGAGCAACGTTGGCTACCGAACCGATGATTCCGAAGAGGCAGAGGAAGAACCAGACGATCATCACCATTACCGTTTGCGGGTGCAGGAACAATCCCGATAGAGGATCGATTTTGCCGCGAATCCAAATGTACCCGAGCAGGCCGTAAACCACGCCGGACATGCCCCCGAAAGCGGGGCCGGTGGCGAGGTATTGGCCGAGGTTGGAACATACCGCGACGACCAAAACGATCAAGGCCAGGTACCAGTGGCCGAGGCGGTACTCGATCATGCTGCCCAAGTCATAGAGCCACCACATGTCAAACAGGAGATGGAGCACGCCAAAGTGAATGAAGATCGGCGTGATCAGCCGCCAAACCTGCCCGTGCCAAATCTCGGTCAATCCGGCCAGCCGATCCCAAAGGCTGCCACCCACCGCGCTTTTCGTGATAAAAAATCCCAGAACCAGTCCCGGGTTCCTGCCCCAAGCATAAAGCAACGTCACGACGACGCTGATCACGATCAGCGTGACCGTGAGCCAGCCCCCGCCGTAATGGGTTAGCCAAGGCAAAAGCCGCGCCCGGTCGTGGTACCTTTTTCGAGCGGCGACTTCATCCTTTTCTTCATCCACTCTTAATTGGTTCGCTTTATCCGCCGCGTTCGCCACCTCCGGGTCAGCCGGGTTCTTCTGGTAACGCGCCAGAAGATCTTTCGCCCGCTCGAGTTCGTCCTCGGCATAGACCCAAACCACCCAGTTGCCATCCGCCCTGGCTTCGATCTCGTTCTTGATTCCTTGCACGTAGAGGAAATCGCCGAAGCTTTGAGCGCCGGCCTCAGTATTTAGCTGACCAATAATCCGCATAATTCTCCATGGGCCCGCCGGCGCCCGCACCACTTCCGCCGCATGACTTTTCCCTTTCTCATGAACGCCCAGGTTGAGGCGGGGTGCCGGCGGCCCTGCCGGGCAAACCGTTAAGAAACTAAAATAAGTCATAGCTCACCCCTTTGGCAACCACCATACTCCCCCCGCGCTTTTTCCCACGGTCTGGGGAGCAAGCTTTTGGCCTTTTCTTTTGACCGGAACTGACTAAGGTGGCTCGTCGTTGTCAATATGGGATTGAGATTCTTTAACAGCCTTTCGCGAGCGGTCCAGGAGTACGCCCCGCTCGATCCGACAGGCAAAAAAACAGGCATGTATTGCTGCGGGCCGACCGTGTATGACCTGGCCCACATCGGCAATTTCCGGACCTTTGTTTTTGCGGACCTGGTGCGGCGTTATCTCGAATTCAAAGGCTACTCGGTCACGCATGTCATGAACATCACTGATGTCGACGACAAGATCATCGCCCGCGTGCGCGCCGCCGGGGTGCCGTTGCGTGAATACACTGCCCGTTACGAAACCGCCTTTCTCGAAGACATGCGGGCCCTCGGCTGTCTCTTGCCCCACCAAATGCCCCACGCCACCGACCACATCCCGAGCATGATCACCCTGATCGAGAAACTGGTCGATCGCGGCTTAGCCTATTCCGCCCCGGACGGCTCGGTCTATTTCAGCATCGAGAAATACCGGAACGCAGGCGCCCAATATGGCCAATTGGTCCACCTGGATTTTGAAAATATGCGGCCCGGCGAGCGCGTCCGGAGCGATGAATACGTCAAGGAAACCCTCGCCGATTTCGCCCTCTGGAAGGCGCGAACGCCCGAAGACGGCGCCATCGCCTGGGCCAGCCCATGGGGTGAAGGCCGCCCCGGCTGGCACATCGAGTGCAGCGCCATGAGCATGCAACTGCTCGGCCCCAGCTTTGATTTGCACCTGGGCGGTGAGGACTTGGCGTTCCCCCACCACGAGGACGAGATTGCCCAGAGCGAGGGCGCGAAAGTCCAAACCCACGGCCGGCGTTTTGTAAAATACTGGCTGCATGTGGCTCACCTGTTGGTCGAAGGCCGCAAGATGAGCAAGTCATTGGGCAATTACTTTACCCTGCGCGATCTCCTGGCCAAAGGCTTCACCGGACGCGAAATCCGTTATCTCCTGCTCTGCGCACATTACCGGGAATCGTTCAACTTCACCCTCGAAGGCTTGCAGGGCGCACGGACTGCCCTGGGACGGCTGGATGAATGCCTGGCCAAATTGCGCGAGCTGGCGGGCAACACCCCCGCCGCACCAGACCCGGCCCTGCTCGAGGCATTCACCAAGGCCTTGGATGACGATTTGAACCTGTCGGCGACCTGGGGCGCGGTCTTCGATTGGGTCCGCGAAATGAATCGACGGCTGGCCCAACAAACCATGAAGTCTTCCGGGGCCGCCACGGCCCTGGCGGCATGGCAACAGTTGGATAGGGTGCTCGCTGTGGGCGCGGTTTACCCGGGAGAGGTGCCGGAGGAGTTGCAGGCCCTCCTCGATGAGCGCCTGGCCGCTCGCCGGGCGCGCGATTTCGCCCGCGCCGACGCCATACGCGATGAACTCAAGGCCCGCGGCTGGCTGATTGAAGACACCCCGAAAGGTCCACGGCTGAAGCAAGCCATCACTGGTTGACAATATGAAATCGATAGTTCAACTCGGCCTGGCGGCCATTTGCGTCTGCGGACTCATCTCGTCTCAAGCGATAGCACAAGAATTGGTTCCGACCAATCTCTCCGCGGGGCCGGCGGCTCCGGATCAAGCATCAACCGCCACAAAGGCCCTGCCCGTGCCTCTGCTGACACCTCTGCCGGTGTCCCTCGCCGCCTCACCCGTCCCTTCCAACATCGTTCGGACCTCCACCGCCCCCGCCGTTCACGAGGCCTTAGCCTGGGACTCGATGGTCAAAGAATACAAGGCCAAGAAAGGGGAAACCAATGCGATCCTTACGTTCAGCGTGACGAACATCTCCCCGACCGAGGTGGTCATTCGAGGATTGCTGCCTTCGTGCGGCTGCACGGTGGCTAAAATGCCCAGCCAACCATGGCGGCTTGCTCCCGGCGCCGGCGGCCAGATTCAAGTCAACGTGGATTTGCGCGGTAAATTCGGGAAGCTCCATAAATTCATCAGCGCCGACACCTCCGTCGGGTTGAAGTTGCTAAGACTTACGATTGTTCTTCCCGAGCAGCCGGTATCGAATGTCGCGCTCGATACGCGCGGGCGCAACTTGATGGCTGCCCTGGCGGATCGACAGGCCGTGTTCAAGGGCACATGTGTCAAGTGCCACGTCGAGCCTGGAGCCGGAAAAATGGGGCGCGAGCTTTACGTGGCCGATTGCGCTATCTGCCATGACACACCCGGGCGCGCCAGCATGGTGCCGGATTTGCGTGCCAAGCCGCACCCGAACACACGCAGTTATTGGAAACACTGGATCGACACCGGCAAGGCCGGGACCTTGATGCCCGCGTTCGCGCAGGAATACGGCGGGCCGATGAGCCAGGCCCAGGTCGATTCGGTGATCGATTACCTCATGGCCCCGCCTCAACCCGCCACCGCCTCCTCCACTCAGTCGTCCATGGCGCCTCCGGGCAACTCATCGCGTTCGCCGTCCCCGGCGGGCGTGGCCCCGCAATTCCTCCCTGTCCCATCCCCATCCCCAGCCCAACTCCAGCCTGCCACCAACGCACCCCCCGGCCTGCCCCCTCTCCCAGGGTCTTGAGGACTGAGGACTGAGGGCAGAGGTCGGAGGGCAGAGGACGAAGGACAGAAGACAGAGGACAGAAGACAGAAGACTGAAGGCTGAGGACTGAGGACTGAGGACTGAGGGCTGAGGAGGGCGGTCAGAGGTCCGTGTTCAGCTATTAGCTATCAGCCATCAGCCATTAACAGGGTCTTGGCCGAATTAAACATTTGCGGTCGCTTTTCTGGTTCCGTAGCATTTCATCATGTCAATTTCGCGACGTCGTTTTCTGAATCGGTCGGGATGGCTTACTGCCGCTTCACTCGGTTTATCGCCCGCAGTCAAGGCATTCGAACCTCCCAAGATCAAGCCCGGACAAACCCCGCGCAACATCATTCACCTGGTCAGCGATGGAATGAGCCCGGGCATCCTGTCCGGCGGCGATCAGTTGTCCCAAATCCTGCGGGGCCGCGGGCTGACTTGGCTTGAGTTATACAACCAGCCGGGAACGGTTTGCGCGATGGTGAACATGCGCTCCCTGAATTCGCTGGTCACCGATTCCGCGGCGGCTTCTTCGAGCTGGGGAAGCGGGTCGCGCGTGGTGAACGGGGCATTGAATCATTTGCCCGACGGGCGCAGCCTGACTCCTCTCTATCGGTTGTTTCACGAGGCAGGCTGGAAACGCGGGTTAGTCACGACCACCGAGATCACTCATGCGACTCCGGCCGGTTTTGCCAGCACCTCGAGCACCCGCGATGCCGCCGAGTCCATTGCCCAGCAATACTTGACGGGCAAAATCGAGGTCTTGTTGGGCGGCGGTCAAATGTTTTTCTATCCGAATCCGCGTCGGGACAAACGCGATTTGTGCGCCGCATTCCGCGAGCAGGGCTATGCCGTTTTCGCCACTTTATCGGAATTGAACTCCGCGCCGTTGGACCGTCCCTGGCTGGGCCTTTTCACCCCCAGCCACCTCCCGTTTACCATCGATCACATGCATGACGCCGATGACTTGGCCCCCCCTCG
>JAMCZD010000043.1 GCA_023473405.1 Candidatus Omnitrophota bacterium | reverse complement strand
TTCCCCCCCAGGCTAACGGCGCCAACGGTATCCCCATGATAACCGCCGGCCAACGAGAGAAATTTCGGACGCGGATTTGAGCGGGAGCGGCGCGCGAATTCATAAGCAAGCTTGAGCGCAACCTCGATGGCCGTGGCGCCGTCATCGGAGTAGAAAACCTTGGTCAGGCACCTTTCTTTATCCGAAGAAACCGCTCGACGCCCCGCGCCCGGTTCGTTTGCCGCAAGCACCAACTTTTCGGCCAGGAGCGATGCGGGCTCGTTCGACAGGCCGAGTGCGGAGGAGTGGGAAATCCTGGCCAACTGCCGGCGGATGGCGTTATTTATTTTGGGGTGCCGATGACCGTGCAGATTAGTCCAGATCGAGGCATTGGCATCGAGATAACTCTTCCCGTGGACATCCCGCAGAACGGCCCCTTTGCCGGAAGCAATGGTGATGGGTTCGAGGCGCAGCCAATCACGCATCTGCGTAAAGGGATGCCAGACGTAGCGATGATCGAGCCGGGCAATTTTATGCATGAGGAGTTTCTGATTGGACGTTCGGGTTGCGGGTCTCGAGACCTTCAAGCGCCTCGAGCAGCGCGCCAACGTCGTCCGCTGTATGCGCCGCGCTCAATGTCAACCGCAAACGCGCCGCCCCGCGCGCGACCGTGGGATAGCGGATGGCGGGAACGAAGAACCCCTGGCAGAGCAGGGTTTCGGCTCCGCGCATGGCTTTTCCTTCGTCGCCCATGATCAAAGGAATAATCGCCTGTCTCTCCTCGCAACCTCGAATAGTGTCGTTCCGAGCCCAAGTCATGCGGCGATTGGCCATTTCCACCCGCAATTGTTCAACTCGCTGCCAGAGCCGCTGGCACCGATCGTCCCCGCTCGGCGATTGGATGAACCGGATGGCGGCCAACGCGGCAGCCGCCGAGGCCGGCGTGGGCGCGGTCGAATAAATAAAACTTCGGGCGCGATTGACCAGGAGACTCACCAAGGGACGCGCGCCCGCGATGAAACCGCCAGACGATCCGATGGCCTTGCTCAAGGTGCCCATGTGAACTTCGATCTGGCCGGCGACATTGCACGCCTCGGCCATGCCGCGGCGGTGCGGTCCATAAATCCCGGTGGCATGGGCCTCATCGAGCATGAGCCAGAACCCGTATCGCTGCTTGAGTTCGGCGATCGCAGTCAGTGGGGCGAAGTCGCCGTCCATCGAAAAAACGCTCTCGGTCACGACCAGGGTGCGGGAGTGGCGCGGGCCGGGTGAGCCTGGGGCGCGTTGTTGAATCTGTCGCAATATATCTTCCAGGTGATTCACGTCGTTATGCCGGAAAATCCTCAGCTTCGCCCCGCAAAGCTGCGCGGCATCGATGATGCAGGCGTGGGCCCGTTTATCCATAACGATCGTGTCGGATGGACCCAGCAAGGCGCCGATGGTTCCAAGGGCTGTGGCGTAACCTGAGGAAAAGGCAAGGGCGGCCTCGGTTCCTTTGAAATCGGCCAAGGCACTTTCCAATTCGGCGTGGGGCGCCATGGACCCGCAGACAAGGCGCGAGGCGCCGGCCCCTGCACCGAATCGTTCAATGGCACGGCAGGCTGCCTCTTTCAGGACCGGGTCATTGGCCAAACCCAAGTAATCGTTCGACGAGAAGTTCAGCAGGGGCCGTCCATTCATCTCGATCCGCGGCGATTGCGGCGAACCGAGATGCCGCAACTCGCGGTAAAGGCCGGCGGCACGAAACGTCGCCAATTCGCGGGATAATTCCTCGAGGAAAGGATTCATGGCACCTGGATGGGCAACTCACGACGCACGGGCTCGCAGGTTGGAGCAAAGCGCGGCCATGCGCGCTAATGGAAACAACCGTTTGCCGCGTTCATTCTCATTCAGCCAAAGGGAATCACGAGCCAAAACTGGCCCGAGGCATCAGGCCGGCTTCGAGCGGAGCTGGCGCACCAATTCACCGGCCGATCGGCAACGGTCCCGGATGATGTCCCAGCGTCCAGCAGCGATATCATCGCGTGTGGCGATCCAAGTCCCGCCGGCGGCGAGGACCAGGCCGAGTTCGAGGTAATCTTTCAGGTTAGCCTGCGTGATGCCGCCGGTGGGGATGAATTTCACCCCGGTATGCGCGTAGGGGGTGGCAACACTCTTGAGGTAACTGACTCCACCCGCGGCGCCGGCTGGGAATAGCTTCAATACCTTGAGACCCATGTCGAGGGCCTCCTCGATCTCGCTGGGTGTCATCACCCCGGGTGAAAACGGGAAGCCCGCTTCGATAGCCGCCTTGGCAACGCGGGGATTGAGGCCGGGGGCGACGCCGAAAGAGGCTCCGGCCTCGATGGCGCGCTTCAGGTTTTCGACGGTAAGAATCGTGCCGGCGCCAACCCACATTTGGGGGCGTTCGCGCCGGAGCACTTGAATGACTTCGGCGGCAGCGGCGGTGCGGAAGGTGATTTCCGCGACCGGAAGTCCGCCGGCGAGGAGGGCGTCAGCCATGGGCACAGCGGACTTGACATTATCAATGGCGACTACCGGGACGACGCCGGCGGTGCTCAACCGTTCGTATATTTGAGAGTCTTTCATTTTTGCAAATTGGCGCTCGGCTTGCATTATTTTGCCGGGCATGCTGAAAATCAAGTCCGGTTTGAATAGCAAAAAGGAACGATCTATGTCCCATTATCGCGTTGGAATTATCGGCGGCAGCGGCCTATACGACATTGAGGGCCTGGAGGGGAAAAAGTGGGTGAGAGTTGCCACCCCGTTCGGTCCGCCATCGGACGACTTCCTGAAGGGAGAACTGGAAGGGCGCGAGGTGGTGTTTCTGCCGCGGCATGCCCGTGGGCACCGGTTGTTGCCGGGGGAACTGAATCACCGGGCGAATATCTGGGCGATGAAAAAACTGGGGGTTGCCTGGATCATCAGCGCAAGCGCAGTCGGCTCTCTCCAGGCTCGATACCGGCCCTGCGATATTGTGTTGATCGATCAATTTGTGGACCGCACCAAGAAATCGCTGGAACATACCTTTTTCGGGCGCGGCCTGGTTGCGCATGTGGCGTTTTCGGAGCCGATTTGCGAGCCGTTGCGCCAGTTGCTGCTGAAGAGCGCCCTCGAGGCGAAGGCACACGCTCATGATGGCGGCGCGTACGTCAATATCGAAGGCCCGGCCTTCAGCACGCGGGCCGAATCCATCGCCAACCATAAAGCAGGACACGCCGTGGTAGGCATGACCAACCTGGGCGAAGCCAAATGCGCGCGGGAGGCGGAGATAGCCTACGCGACCCTGGCCATGGTGACCGATTATGATTGCTGGAAGGATGATTCGGACCATGTCACGGTGGACAAGGTGGTGGAATATCTGCGGCGCAACAGCGACCTGGCCAAGACCATTATCAAGCGTGTCTTGCCGCTGATCCCCGAGCAACCCGGTTGGCCGTGCCATGAGGCACTTCGCAATGCGATCCTGACCGACAAATCCTTCTGGCCGCCACGGGTCAAGAAAGACCTGGCGCTCTTGCTGAAGAAATACCTCTAGCCCGGATGTTTAATACTTCCTTTGAAACGCCAACACCCTGCCGTGTGAGGGCTACAGCCCTCAAAAGCCTGTCCCTGTAGCCGGGTCCCCTATCCCGGCGTTCAACGAAATATCCGGGCTAGCGAGGCAAGGCCTCAGACCCATTCTCCGATTGTGGCTAAGTTGAGCATGAGAAAGGGATTCATTGATCATTGCTAATTGGTTATTGCATTTACAGTGGCGGCGCCGTTGCCCGATTGGGCCATGACAATGCTGACTTTCTTCAATGAGAGACAACCAATTCTCAATGCTCGATTTGTGGTGTGGTATAACGCTATTTCCGGGACACCACACTAGCTCTTGGCGGCGGGCTCGTTATTGGCGCGGGTCTTTTCCTTGGCCGGATTGCTGTAATGGGAGGAATAGTAGCGATTTTGGTAGTAGTAGTATGAGTAGTAGTAAGAGTCCTTGCCTTCGAAATCAATGTCGTTCAACACCACACCGAGGATGTTGATCCCGGCGTCCTGGATGCGCTGGAGAGATTTGCGCGCGTGTTCGCGCCGGATTTTGTTGAACTTGGTGACGAATAGCACCCCGTCGGTCATGGACGCAATGATCAGGGGATCGCTGACCGCGGAGACAGGCGGGCAATCCAGGAAGATGCGGTCGTAGCGTTGGGAGGCCTCTTGCAGCAGTTGCCGCATGCGTTTCGAACCGGACAGCTCGGACGGATTGGAGGGGATGGCGCCGGCGCAGATGACATCGAGGTTGGGCACCTCGGTGGTATGAATGATGTCTTTCAGGTTGGCGGTGGTCTCGTTGAGAAATGAGGAAAGGCCGATTGGACCCTGGAATTGAAAGACCTTGTGGACTGATGGGCGGCGCAGGTCGGCGTCCACCAACAGGGTCTTGAGGCCGGTTTGCGCGGTGACGATGGCGAGGTTGGATGCCAGCAGGGATTTGCCCTCGGACGGGATGGTGCTGGTGACTACCAGGAGCCGGTATTTGTCGGCCTTGGGCATGAGCGAGACCGCGGCGCGGATGGTGCGGAAACCCTCGGCGGCGGTGGACTGGGGATGGATATGGGCCTGGAGATCGCGTTCGATCACGCTATTGGACTTTATATTGGGCACATAACCCAGGAAAGGCAGGTGCAAGTAGATTTCGATGTCGTCCTGTGTCTTGATGGAATCGTCGAGGTAATTCACGAAGAAGGCCAACCCGCACGCCACGCCCAGGCCGCCGAACAAGCCCAGGATCAACGTCAGCAGAACGCGGGGTTTCACTGGAGTAATCGGCTCCACGGCGGCATCAACGATCTGCAGATTATTGAGCATGTTATTGATGGATATGGCCAGTTCCTTTTCGCTGGTCGAGACTTTGTTGAAGAGGATTTTCTGGAGCTCGGCATCGAGCTTGAGGGCTTCATATTGGATGGATTGCTTGCCGAGGTCCATCTGTTCCTGGGTCAATTTGTCCACGAGCGACTGGATGCTTTGCTCCTTGCTTTTGGCGATTTGGGCCTCGTTTTCGATGGTTTCGATGATGCGCTGGGCGCCTTCATCGATGGATTTCTTGATGGAATTGATCTCCTGGAGCTTTTCTTTCACCGTCGGCCAGCCATTCTTGTATCTTTGCCGCATACCGTCCAGCTCAGCCTCTTGGATGGCGAGTTGGGCCTTCAATTCCTGGATGAGCTTATCCTCGGCGACCTGGGGGATGGTATCGACGCGGGCCCCGTTTTTGATGAGGGTTTTGACTTCCAGGTTGAGTCTTTGGGCAATGGTGGCTTCGCTTTTAGCCAACATCACCTGTTCGTTGGCCTGTTTGAGGGACTGGAGGATGATGTTTTGGTTTTCTTCCAGGGAAATATTTCTTAAATTTTCCTTATATTTTTGCAGCGCCTGTTCGGCGGTTTCCACCTTGGCTTTCTGGCTTGCCTCTTCCACCTTCAATCCTTCGAGGGCCTTCATCGAGCCGTTCCGCTTTTGATCGATGTTATCCTCGATGAACCGGTTCATCAGTTCGTTGGCGATGGCAGCCGCCTGTTTTGGATTCGTATGCTCGACCTTGATGTTGACCAGCCGGCTGAGGCGGACGGGGGAAATGGTGATGTCACCGGCCACGGCATCGATCTTGTCCAAGGCCTTTTCGTAACGCGGATCCTTGTCGAGCTTCAGCTTGCTCACCACCGAGGCAATGAGAGTGCGGGCCTGCAGTTTTTTGTATTGTGTTTGCAGGTAATCCTGCTCGCGGCCTTCGACGGAGAAGACGTCCCGCAGGTTCAGGACGTTCTGCGATTCGGGGTTGATTTGGAGCGTAGCGGTGGCCTGGTAGATTCGGGGGGCCTTGGCGAGATAGATCAGGCAAAGGATAAATACCGAGACAAAGGCAGTGATGACAAGCCAGCGCCGCTCGAGGATGACATGCCAATACTGGCGCAGGTTGATATTTTCCTCGACCGAGCCGGACTCGGGAGGAATAGAGCCGTTAAAGTTGTCCATAGATCACCAAAAGGTTTGCGGGACGTAAATCATATCACCGGGTTCGAGGTAAATAATCTTGTTCGGATCGTTTTCCTTCTTCAGTTCTTCGAGGTTCAGTCTCTTGGTGTGCCCTTGGCGTGTAAATTCTATGGCATTCTTTGCGGCCCGAGTCAGACCGCCCGCTTCGCCGATTGCATCGAGGATGGTCCATTTCTGTTCACCCTGCAATTGGACGGCGCCGGGCCGGTTGACTTCGCCCATGACGATGACGTTTCGCATCCGGTATTCTTTGACGGCTACGGTGACCTGTGGATCGACGAGGAGGTCTTTGCTCAACAATTCCTTAATTTTGTTTTCGACCTGGGCGGCGGTTTTGCCGGCGACCTCGATTTCGCCGAGCATAGGGAAGGAAATCTTGCCGCTGGCCGATACGCGAAACTCCTTGCTGAGGTCCTTTTCGCCAAACACCTCCACGGTGATTATCTCGAGAGGCGCGATTTTATGGTCCGTAGTCGAGACCACGTTGGTGTCCACCTTGGTGGAGGCATCTTGGGCAGGGGCGACGCGACTGCCGAGGAGGATGAAGATTACGAGGGCGGTCCCGGCTATCCATCGAAGCTGTTTCGTGCTTTTCATTGTAAATCAATATCCAACTGCCAGGCTTAGGGTAACGCGATTGTCGTCGTAGTCAATAATTCCCGGGCCATTGCTGGTAAATTTCTGGAATTGATAATTGAAGTCGGTCCTGATCCAGGGGCGGATGAGGTAGGCCAAACCAACATTAAACCGGTACCATTGGTCCTGCCGATTGGTGTAAAACCGGCTTTCGCCGTAATCACCCAGCTCGACGTTTGCGCCGGCTGAAGCAGCCCATCGCCCGGTTGAACCGAGCCGTTGGTCCAACCGCAAGCCGAAGTTGTCGGCGGTATAGGAAACACCGGCGCTTTGCACGGAGATGCTACTCAACCGCCGGTAAGTCAGGGTTGTCATGGTCTTTTCGCGGAACCGGTGGACTATGGACATTTCGACGACCGGCGAGGAGGGTGCCGGAGAGTTGTCGCTGAATTCCCGTGATTCATATCCGACCTTGAGCATGCCGCTGAGATGCGCGGTAAAATGACCCTGGACACCCAGGAATCCGCCTTCGAAGGTTGAGTGGGGACCTTTGGGTTGAATCTGGGGGGACAAGTTGGGATCAATCGCGGATTGGCCGTAATAGGCCTCGCCGAAGAGTGATGTTTTCGAAAAGGCCTGGTAGCCGAAGCCGGCTGTGGCGCGCAGGGTATTATCGTCATAAAGCGGCGTACCGGACTCGTAATCAGTGGCGTAATGTGTGCCATTGAGATAGACGCGCGTTTTTTGGCTTACGGCATAATCAACCATGTAATTGTCATTGTAAATGGCGCGGTTGATATTGAGTTTTTGGGCCACCGTATAGCCTCCGGAGAGGATGCCGCTAATTAGTTGAACCGAATCACCGCCTTTGACGGTCAATCGATTCCCGCGCCAGCGGCCTTTGAAGGAAAAGTCGTGGTTGGGGGCGTTCAGGTCGGATTGAGTCGCGTAAATCAGGTAATCCAGGTTGTAGTCGATTGAGACAAAATTGGATTCTTCCTCGAAGAAATCGATCCATGGATTTACCGGCGTTTCCCGGCCTAGAGAAGCCGACATGCCGGCGCTGGTGGTGGTAATGGAATCGCCAACTTTTTTTGCGGTTTGGAAGAAGATGTTGTCGTCATAAGACTCCGCCAGACCGGCATGAGGCCGGAGCGTTACGGGGCCGACGCTGTAGGCCAACAGGTCAGTTGCTTGAAAGGCCTGCACATGACAGGCAATGGTTCCGGCACTGGCTGCCAGGGCCAGAAGACGCTGTCGACGTGGGTGACGTTTCATTTCTAATAACACATTTCGGCGTCATGATCGGGCGCCAATAGCTCGCAAGAAGCGACAGTAAAAACCATTAACCGCCGCCAAGTCAAATCCAGTCTGTCGCGTTTACTAGTCTTCACCGGATTGTGTCCGATCGAGGCAATGGCCTTGCAGTGAATCAGATACCGCGCCCGATTACCACGTCTTTTTATCGGCACGGAATTACAACACTGAAACAACGGCCTTCTGCCGCTTCCATGGCGATTGGCATTGACGTTGGCCAGTTACGGATTACTGGTTAGTCACTTATGAATAAGAAGAGTGGAACTGGCCTGATGGACCGCCGCCAATTCTTGACCGGCTTTGGAGCTTGCCTCGGGGCCGGCGCAGTCACCGGACCCGCAGCATGGGCCGAAACCACAGCTCCCACCGAAAGAAATACCGCCGGCATCCCCATGCGAACCTTGGGACGGACGGGTGCAAAGATAACTATTCTTGGACTTGGCTCCGCCCCGGTGGGTCATAGCAAACCCGGTATCGAGGCGGGGACCAAGGTTTACCGGGCGGCCTTGGAAGCGGGAATCGGCTACGTGGACACGGCGCATTTCTACGACGATGCGGAGACGTACTTGGGGCAGGTAATACCCGCCTACCGGGACCGGATTTTTCTAGCCACCAAGGCCTTGCCTACCAGCCCCGACCCGAAGGAATCAGCGCGGCAAATGCAACTCCAGTTCGAGACTTCGCTGCGTTTGCTGCGAACCGATCACGTGGACCTGCTTCATATCCACAACGTCGGGAGTTGCTCGCCCGAAATGATCCTGGCGCCTGGCGGCCCGCTCGAGTTTGTGCGCAATGCAAGGGAAAAGGGATTGACACGATTCGTCGGCATTACCGGTCATTCCCTGCCACTCCACTGTATTGGTATTCTGAACACAGGCGAGATCGACGTCTTAATGGTGGTTTTGAATTTCGTCGACAACCATATCTACTCGTTCACAGACAAGGTCTTGCCGGTGGCGCGAAAACACGGCTGCGGCATCCTGGCCATGAAGGTGTTCGGCGGACACGCAAAGGGCTTCGCCGGCTACCGCCAGCGCGGCCCGGCGAAAATGCCGGTCGAGCTTTTGGAAAAGACGATGCGTTTCAGCCTGGGGATCGAGGGTGTGGCGGGGGCGATTATTGGCCCTTATACGGTGGATGAAGCGGAACAAAATGTCCGATGGGCCAAACGTTATCAGCCTCTGTCCGCAGCCGAACGGCAGGAACTCGATGAAAGAGGCAAGGCAATGGCATCCGAATGGGGCCCCCGGTTTGGACCCGCAGCTTGAGCCTGGTCTTCTCATCGGAGCGCGGATGCCCTCATCCGCGCCCGCCGGGCTGATGAAAGCATCCTGGTAATCCCTTAACCACGACGGAGAAACGGTCTGAGGCCCTGCCTTGCTAGATAATCTTGGCCAGGGTCTCGGCAATGACGGACGGGGTGGCAGCCGTGGCGACGCCGGCGGCCTTCAAAGCCTCGATTTTGGCGGCGGCGGTGCCTCGTTTACCGCTGATGATGGCTCCGGCATGGCCCATGCGGCGTCCGGGTGGAGCGGAAGCGCCGGCGATAAACCCGGCAACCGGTTTCTTGCAGTTGTGTTTGATCCATTCAGCGGCTTCTTCCTCCGATGTGCCACCGATCTCGCCGATCAGGATAATTGCGTGCGTATCCGGATCGTCGTTCATGAGCTTGATGATCTCGAGGTGGGAGGTGCCGAAGATGGGATCACCGCCAATGCCGACGCAGGTGGACTGGCCCAGGCCGAGCTGGGTCAATTGCCAGACGGTTTCATAGGTAAGGGTTCCACTGCGAGAAACAACGCCGATATGGCCTCGCTTGTGAAGATGACCAGGGATGATGCCAATCCGGCAACCGCCGTGGGAGTCCTTGCCCTCGCCTGGGGTGGTAATCCCAGGGCAATTGGGGCCTATCAGCCGGGTCCGTTTGCCTTGCATGGCGCGTTTGACCTTCATCATGTCAAAGATAGGAATCCCCTCCGTAATGCAAACCACGAGGTCGAGGTCGGCGTTAACGCCTTCAAGAATCGCATCGGCGGCGAGGGGCGGGGGAACGAATACGGCGGACACAGTGGCACCGGTCTGCTTAACGGCCTCGGCCACGGTGTCGAAGATGGGCACTTGGTTTTCGAAGACCTGCCCGCCTTTGCCGGGCGTAACCCCGGCCACGATTTTGGTGCCGTAAGACAGACTCAAGCGGGCATGTTGGGAACCGTATTTCCCAGTAATTCCTTGGACTAATACACGCGTGGAAGGCTCAACAAGAATAGACATAATAAAATTCCAGATTGAAATTTGCCCGAGTGCCTCAACAGGCGGCCATTTGGGAACGGTTCGAAACCGCGGCTTTGACGGCCTTATCCGCCGCTTCAGCCAGACTATCCGCACTGAGGAGGGGGAGGCCCGACTCGAGGAGTATTTTCCTGCCCAGGTCGGCATTGGTGCCGGCGAGCCGCACGACCACCGGGCAAGTCAGCGAGTTTTCCCGGGCGGCGGCCAGGATGCCGTGGGCGATGGTGTCGCACTGCATGATGCCGCCAAAGATATTGACCAGGATCGCCTGCATCCGCGCTCCGCTGAGAATGATCTTGAGGCCGGCGGCAACCTGTTCGCGGCTGGCGCTTCCGCCCACATCGAGGAAATTAGCCGGACGCCCACCGTAATGCACAATGATATCCATCGTGGCCATGGCCAAACCGGCACCATTCACCAGACAGGCTATATCGCCATCGAGTTTGATGTAATTCAGGTTGAACTTGCTTGCCTCGGTCTCGAGGGGCGATTCCTCGGCCAGATCGCGCATCTGGCGAATCTCGGGGTGGCGGAACAAGGCATTGTCGTCAAAGCTCATCTTGGCATCCACGACCAGGCTCACCGTGCCGTCCGGTTGTTCGACCAGGCAGAGCGGGTTGGTTTCGACCAGGGTGGCTTCGTTTTGCTCCCAAGTCCGGTAGACGCCCTGGAGCAGTTTCGAGGCCTGGTGCAGCAAATCCCCCGTGAATCCCAAGGAAAAGGCCAGCTTCCGCGCCTGGTAAGGCATCAGCCCAATGGCCGGATCAATCGTCTCCCTGATGATTTTTTCCGGCGTCTTTTCCGCAATCTCCTCGATGTCCATGCCGCCTTCCGTGCTGACCATCATGACGGGACGCGAGGTGGTGCGATCGAGCAACACTGCCAGATAGCATTCCCGTTTTATGGCCGAGGCGCTTTCAATCAGCAAACGGCTCACCCGCCGCCCTTCCGGACCGGTCTGCTTGGTCACCAACATCTGGCCGAACATTGCCTTGGCGTTTCTATAAACGTCATCAACCGTCTTGCAGAGTTTGACTCCTCCGTGGAGGCCGGACTTGAACACTCCCTTCCCACGTCCGCCCGCGTGAATTTGGGCCTTGACGATGACCTGTTTCTGGCCGGAGGCAAAGAGCTTTTCGGCGATGACCACGGCTTCGCCAACGGTGGTGCAGGCGCTGCCTGCCGGTGCCGGGACCCCATTTTTTGCCAATAATAGTTTGGCTTGGTATTCGTGAATGTTCATCGATCAACAATTCCAATCAACTAAGGCATCAATCTAGTTAATGATCCTCGGTTGCGTCAACGGTTTTTAAACAGAACCGGTTGCCACGGGCGTATGATCGAATGTCGGTTAGATTATTTCCCTCATTTCGCCCCGGTTCCGGCGCCGAAGGAGAGAGAACCGGGGTGGGCTGACGCCGGTTGCTGCGGTGAAGAGATTATCGCGGTTGATAAACAGCGCGAAAGCCCATGATGGCGCTATTTTTCAGTGGCAAGCTGGTTGGAGCGCTGATGGCATCCACGCCTTAGGGGGGGTCCATCCAGGAACCGCCGCGCACCATGCGGAAACCATCCAACCCGACATGGAATGAGGTATCATACCAATCCAGGGTCCACTCAGCGACATTGCCGGACATGTCGCAAACGCCATAAGGGCTGTTGAACCGGTCGAAGCTGCCCACCGGCGCCGTGTATGGGTAGCCGTCTTGGTCACCGTCGATGTTGCAGCGAAAGACCTTGTCTTTATCCGGCGCATCATTCCCCCACGGATACGTTCGTTCCGGCATTGGATTTGGCATCTTCTTCGAGACATCACCCTCAAGGTAAAGCCCGCCGCGAAAGGCCTTCTCCCATTCGGCCTCGGTGGGCAATCGCATCCCGCACCAATCCAGGAACGCGGTGGCGTCGTACCAGGAGACAAAATTGATCGGATAATTCTCCCTTCCGGTTATGACGTGGAAGGCGCCGCTGTCGGAATTTTCGAGCCCGCAACGTTTGGGATCGGCCATTTTGGGATGCCAACCATTCGCATCGGGGCCGAGTTCATGCAAATAGTCGGCGTACATGCCGATGGTGGTTTCGCACTTGGCGATGTAATAAGCGGGCAGGTAGCAGGGATCTTTTTGGCTTTTAGACTCGTCGAAGCCACCCCCGGGGATGCTTTTCATGCGGAAATCGCCGGCGGGAACGCGGGCTACTTGAATGCCGCGGAGGCGAAACTCGATCTGGGCCAGGTTGGTGATGCCGCTGGTCTCGATTCCCCACCAGGTCAATTTCTTGTGGCCGGCGGACTCGATGATTTCGTGCCGCCGGTTTCCGAGCAATTCGGGAGAAAGAAGGCCCCATTTTTTCCCGGGGATTTTCCGGTAACGCACGAACACATAGGCCGGCAAGTTGGCGGAAATGCCAGGCAAATTGAGATCGTACTCGAAGACAATATGCGGTCCAGCTAGTTCGCTATGCTCGAGATGCGCGGTGACATTGGTAATGGGAAGCCATTGGCCGCGCGCCTGGGGCCAATAACAGGCAGCGGCAAGGTACAGTGTGAAGGCAAAACGTCGCATGCTATTCCCTCTCGAATTGGATTTCGCTCGATCAGCCGCAGGCGGGCTCACACCTGCTCCGGCACTATCCAGGGCGCTCGATAGACGGCGCGCTTCAAATACTGGTTGGCCTCGGGGGTGTCGGGAAAAGACTCTGTTTTGGGATCAAACGCCAGTTTTTTGTTTTGGGTGCGAAATACGATATTGGCCAGGTGACAGAGGAGGACAGAGTAATGGCCTTGCTCGACGTCGGCTGCCGGCTTGGACCGGTTGCGGATGCATTGGATGAAATTCTCCTGATGTTCCTTGTCACCTTGGCGCCCGGGCGTGGTGACAATAGCCTCATCGTTTTCATTGAAGACCTGCCAACCGCCGCCGTGACGGCCCATATACATGAAACCCTTGGTGCCCAGAATCTCGATCCGGGTGGCATTGAATGGCCAGTAAGGCAGCCGGTCTGAATCCCGGATGTCCATCGGTGTTTTCTTCATGTAAGGGGTCCA
>JAMCZD010000018.1:12588-13328 GCA_023473405.1 Candidatus Omnitrophota bacterium | reverse complement strand
GATCGGCTGCGGCGGACGGGGCAGCGGTGCCATTCGCAATGCCATGGCCGCCGCCAACAACGTGAAAATCGTTGCCTTGGCCGATATGTTCGAAGACCGCCTGCAAGGTTGCCGGGACGGCCTCAAGAACGAGAAGCAGATTGAAATCCCGGACGACCATTGTTTCACCGGCTTTGACGCCTACAAAGAGTTGCTGGCTCTCGATGATGTCAATTATGTCATCCTTGCCACCCCGCCGGGATTCCGTCCCATACACTTCCAAGCCGCCATCCAAGCCGGCAAGAACGTGTTCATGGAAAAACCGGTGGCCGTCGATGGCCCGGGGATTCGCACCGTGATTGCCACGGGCGAGTTGGCCAAACAAAAAGGCCTTGCTGTTGTTGCCGGCACACAGCGCCGTCACCAAAACAGTTACCTCGAAACGATCAAGCGCCTGCATGACGGCGCCATCGGGCAGATTCTCGCTCTCCGCGTTTATTGGAATGGCGGCTTTATTTGGGACCACCCGTGGCGGGACGGTGTATCAGACATGGAAAATGAGCTGCGCAACTGGTACCATTACACCTGGCTCTGCGGCGATCACATCGTCGAGCAACACGTGCACAACCTCGATGTCGCCAACTGGATCCTGAATGATCATCCCATTCGCGCCTACGGGATGGGCGGGCGCCAGGCCTTAACGGGACGCGGCCAAAAATACGATCATTTCGCCGTCGAGTTTGAATACAAAAACGGAGCCC
>JAMCZD010000018.1:0-12578 GCA_023473405.1 Candidatus Omnitrophota bacterium | reverse complement strand
ACGGAGCCCGCGTCTTCAGCCAATGCCGCCAGATCGACAATTGCTGGACCTACGTCGGCGAGAGCGTCATAGGCAGCAATGGAACCAGCAACCCGGGCGGCAGCATCGATATTAATGGCTGGGACCAATGGCGCTTCAGCGGCGCAAACCCTGATCCTTACGTCCAGGAACACACCGACTTGATCGCCAGCATCCGCGCCGGCCAACCGTTGAACGAGGCGCGTCAAGTTGCCGAGAGCACGCTGGATGCGATCATGGGGCGCGAATCGGCCTACAGCGGTAAGATGCTCGAATGGGACTACGCGCTCAACTCGAAGATGAGTCTCATGCCGGAGAAACTCGAATTCGGCCCCCTGCCCACTGCAACGGTTGCGATCCCGGGCAAACACGAATTCGCTTAAACGAGGATCTCGACAGGGCCGGCGCGGCATGGACCACGCAGCGTCCGGTTCCTCTCGATATGCGTCCAACGGGGCCAGGCTTGCGCAAGCCTGGCCCCGATTATTTTCAGATGGTCCACGACACCAAACCGGGAAAGAAAACCGAACATGAAACTGCAATCGGTTGACCGTTACGCGCTTTTTCTGGCAATTGGAGCGTTAGGGATCGTCTATGGGGACATTGGCACCAGCCCGCTATATGCCTTGAAAGAATGCTTCAATGGCCTGCACGCGGTCGCGGTTACGGAGGAGAACATACTGGGAGTGCTTTCGCTTATTGCCTGGTCGCTGACTCTGATCGTTTCGCTGAAGTACCTGGGCTGGGTTATGCGCGCGGACAACAAAGGTGAAGGCGGCATTCTGGCCCTTCTGCCACTGGCGTTTCCGGAGCACAAAGCGATTGCGAAAAAGCGACTTCGATCGGTTTTGGTGGCAATGGGTGTGTTCGGAGCGGCCCTATTATACGGTGACGGAATGATCACACCCGCCATTTCGGTTTTAAGCGCAGTGGAAGGTTTGGAGGTAGCCACGCCCTTTTTTCATCCGTGGGTGATCCCTATCACCATGGGCGTTCTGATTGGACTCTTTGCGCTCCAACATTACGGAAGCGGCAGAGTCGGCCAGGTATCCGGCCCAATTATGATCGTCTGGTTTTTGGCACTGACAGTGCTGGGCGTGAACGGTATTGCGCGCCACCCGCAGGTCTTGTTGGCTTTGAATCCTGTCTACGGTATTGAGTTCCTGACCGGCAATGGCATGAGCGCGTTTTTCGTTTTGGGCGCTGTTTTCCTGGTGGTGACCGGAGCGGAGGCGCTGTATGCGGACATGGGGCATTTTGGAAAACGCCCCATCCGCTTGGCATGGTTCGGATTAGTATTTCCAGCTTTGCTGGCAAACTACTTTGGCCAGGGAGCGCTTTTGACGGCAAATCCAAAAGCGGTCACCAACCCGTTCTACCAATTGGCGCCTGATTGGGCGCTCTTCCCGTTGGTCATTCTCGCCACTATCGCGACAATTATTGCCTCGCAAGCCCTGATTGCCGGGGTGTTTTCCTTGACCATGCAAGCGGTTCAGTTGGACTACTCTCCCCGCCTGCGGATCGAACATACCTCGCCGGAGGAAAAGGGCCAGATTTACGCCCCGCAAATCAACAGCGCCCTGATGTTTGCCTGCCTGGGCCTGGTGGCTGGATTTCAGACTTCAAGCAACCTGGCAGCCGCCTATGGCGTGGCGGTAAACCTGACCATGATCATCACCACACTCCTGATCTATTTTGCGGCGCGCGAGCTTTGGTTTTGGCAACGTTGGCGCGCGGCTTTGATGTGCGGGCCTTTCCTGGCGATCGAGTTGGCATTCTGGTTTGCTAACCTCGCTAAAATTCCCCACGGCGGCTGGTTCCCTTTGTTGATAGGCGCGGGAATATTCACCCTGATGTCTACTTGGAAAACAGGAAGGCGCCTCTTATTTGAGAAGCTCCGCCGGTCGTCGATGCGCTTAAACTTGTTCCTGGAGGATGTCCGGGGGAATCCACCGGTGCGAGTCCCGGGCACCGCGGTTTTTCTAACCGGGGATCCCGAGGGGACACCCCTGGCGTTGCTGCATAACCTTAAGCATAACAAGGTGCTTCACGAACGCATCGTCGTGCTCACCATGGAAACGAAGGGATTGCCGCGCGTGGACAAGTCTCACCGCGTTACCGTCAAGCGATTGCAACCGGACTTTTACCAGGTCAGCGCCTACTTCGGTTTCATGGAGAATCCTAACGTGCCGGAAGTATTGGCCTGCTGCAGAGACGCGGGACTCAGGCTCCCCATCGAGGAGACGTCCTTCTTCCTCAGCAACCAATCCTTCATACCTTCCCGCACTCGCGAGATGGCCCTTTGGCGGCAAAAGCTCTTCGCCTTCATGGCGCGCAATTCCCAAAAAGCGACGGCGTATTATCGGTTGCCCGTTCGGCGCGTCGTTGAGCTGGGTATGCAGGTCAAACTCTAGGCGAGTTCCCTCAAGAAATCCGCTTCCTTCTTGAGAACGGCGGCGCGTTGGACCTCGGGAAACTTGCTGAGCGACTCGTCCTCGATGCAAAGGTCTCCCGCATAGTTGGCCTTCCGCAGGATGGCGGCTACCTTGTGGAAATCAATGTCCCCATCGTATATCGGGCAGTTGTACTTTCCGTATTCCCATCCCATGGGTCGGCGAACATTCCTCTTATCCTCGGGGAAGTGAATGCTCTTGCAGTGGGTGTGCACGACGCGCGGGGCGAATTGCTCGAATATCTCGTAAACGCGGTCCAACGGATGGCCATACCAATAGAAGTTGCCGGTATCGAGGGTCAGTCCCAGATGGGGTGACCCGACGCCATCAAAGAGTTTGCCTAGAAATTCGGGATCATTCGTCATGTTGCTATGGTTCTCAATCCCGTAACGCACCGCGGTACCCTCGGCGACCTCACATAGCTTCTTGCAGGCCAGAATTGCAAACGGAAGAAATTCATCGCGCCGCAATCGCTGTGGAGCGACGTCGATCCGGATCGCCCGCACCTCCAATTCCTGGGCCGCCTGGACGAGCCTTTTCGCCCACTCGATCTCTTGTTCGAGCCGTTGGTCCAGTTGATTGTACATGAGAAAAGCGGTGATCTTCAACTTGTTCTGCGCCAGATCATCTTTCAGGGCTTGAATATGCGCCGGTGAATCAAGGCTGTATTTCTTGGTCGGATGATAGAGACCCGGACAGGCCAATTCCATGTTCGCTTCCGCCTCGACTCCCGACAGCCCAAGCTGTTTCATCGCCGCCCAGCAATCCGGCTGGCCGGTGACTCGCAAATGCGGATCACGGCAGGCAATCGCCCAAGGTTCTCTTTCTTCGGAGGCCATAAGCATGCCGGTGAAATTCATGGTGGTGGCCGCGAGTGCGAACCCGGCGGATTGCCGGATGAAACCGCGGCGTGAAGTATTAACGATTGAGTTCATGAATGATTTCGCTGATTTCACTTTTCGCTGACAGGATTACATTTGCCAGCGTTCAAATTCTGCCTTGCCGGGCAATGCGGTCGGGTATCGCCCGTTCTCCTCCGGTTTAACCGGCGGGATTACATCCCATCCATAGCGTCCGAGCGCAAACGTCCGTCGCGATTTTACCGCTTCATCCCAGAGTATCAACTCTCCGGAATAGCAAGCCATCTGGGCGACAATGGCCAGCATCGTGCTCAAGAACATGTAGTTGCCATTGTGAATCAGCTTGCCCGCTCGAACGGCATCAAAAAGCTCCTTGTGCTCGACATCATACATGTTGGCCCGCGGCCCATTGTAACGCCATTGGGTCTTCCCCTCGATATGATTGCCCAGAAGATTGCAGCGACCCTCGGTGCCGATAATGAAATCCGAGGTGTCATTGTAACAACCTGGCTGGTCCCGGGTCAAGCCGAAGACCCGCACCCCATTGGCGTACTCGAACACCACCGCGTGGTGATCATATTGGTCGCCGTATTTGGGTTCGACACAGAGCTGGCGTCCGCCCATGCCCCACACCTTGATCGGCGGTTTATCCCCCAGCGCCCAGGATGATTTGTCCAGGCTGTGAATCAATTGCTGCGCGGTCTGGTCCCCTGACAACCAATTGAAGTGGTACCAGTTGCGCATTTGAAATTCCATTTCGTTCCACTCGGGCTTGCGCTCGGTTATCGCATACGGCCCGCCAACGTACGTTTCCTGGATGGCGACGATGTCGCCTATGGCACCGTCCAGCACCCGGTTTATCGTCTCCCGGACTCCCGGATCGTAGCGCCCAACACAGTCCCGATACCAGGCAGAGCTTCTTTCGCTTCGCCTCCTCGCCCGCCGCCATCGCTACTTCCAGTCCGGGCACATCCAGGGAATGTGGCTTTTCACAAAAGACATGCTTGCCCGCCTCCACACAGGCCTTCAGCATTTGCGGATGAAAATGCGATGCAGCGGCAATCAGGACGACGTCCACGTCGCTCTGGATCACCTTCTGGTAAGCATCGAACCCGACAAAACGATGATCGTCGTCCACCATCACCTGGTCCCCTTTGGCTGCCTTCAGCCGCTGCCGGCTGCCTTGCAGGTGGTCCTCGAAAATGTCCGCCATCGCCACCAACTTGATGTCCTTGCCTGCGTTCATGGCGTTTTCGGCCGCCCCGGTCCCGCGCCCGCCGCAGCCGATCAACCCGATCCGGATGGTATCGGCTCCGGCGGCAAAGGCGCTTCTGGTGATGGGCAATTGAGCCGCCAGCGCGGTGCCGGTCAACATGGCCGAAGTTTTCAGGAAATCACGCCGGGTAGTCCGAGGCGGAACAGGAGCTAAATATTGATCATTCATGCCGTGCCTTTTTTGTTGGTCAAGGCTTCCTATTATACGCTCCGACCGGCCAAGTCAATCCCGGGTTGCGGAAACCACTAATCTCCGCTAACAAACACTAATGAAGAGTTCGCTTATTCGAGAAGACTAGTGAAGATTAGCGTTTTAAAGTGACGTTTACGGCTTCGCCCGATAAAACCGCACCGGGTATTGGGAGGCCTCGGGGTCAACCAATGTGACGTTCGTATTAAGAAGGGTCATATTCGTCCAATCCTGCCATTCCCGGCAATCAACAGGTCGCTGGATCGTGCAGGGCTGGCCCACCCCGCCGATTAATTTCAGTTTCAGCTTTCCGTCTTCACGTTGCGGCGCCAGGCAAGGCGGCGTCGTCCAAACCACATCGGTCAGGTCCGGAATGCCATTGCCGTTGGAATCGTTCGGATCGATAATCTCCACGTAGCAATCCTGGTAATCAGGCCACGAAGTCGCATCATAACCGTCGCTGACACGCCCGCGGCTGGAATAGGTATTTCCGTTTCGTTTCATGACCACGTTGCCAACAAAAGTCAAAGCATCACCATGCATATTGGCCATGGTAGCCTCGTTGGCGCTGGTCTTGTCCAGGCTCGCACTCCCGGCGAGTTGGTCCGACCAACCGCCAATTGTCCGCATGTTGATGACGAAACTTGCGTCCGGGCTTTGAGGTTGGTAGGTGAGTGCACCTTCGCCGCCTACGAGGTGATACTGGGTTTGCATCAGCGGCAGGATGCCATCGCCGCCGACCACTACGGTTCCGGTGACGGAACCGGCATTGCGGGTAATAGTTCCCGAGAAACTGACATTTTGGCCGTCATTGTCACGGGCATATTGGCAGTATTGAGTTCCGGTAAACCTTAAAGGCGGTGGATGATGAATACCCCGGCTGGCTGTAAAGCATTGGTTCGAGGACATAGGAGTAGTTCTCGATTCTGATGGTAGCAGTGTTGGCCCATAGAACCGCGGTTCCAGCGGCAACAAAAAGGCTTGTAATAAGGTGTTTCAGCTTTTGTCTATAACTCATTATTTGTTTTCAGTTTTGTGGTTGGTCAGACTGAACGTGGGGCAGATTGCATTGGATTGAGTCAGTGCTCCTTATTCCGTCCCGGCGGAGTTCCGCAGTCCACGCGCTTCTCCGATTAGGGTTGAACTGCGCGGTAAAAACGACACGGAAAACCGCCCGCCGCAGGGTCCGTTATTTGCAGAACTCCTTCAGCCGGTATGGCGTTCGTTATGATCGGGGTCCAGCGAACCAGGTTCGTGGAAACCTCGATTACGCAATCGACAAAAGGGTGACCTCGCACGTTGAAGCGGAAGGCGCCGCCGGTTAACCAAGTCAGGGAGTCCAATTCGCCCGCCAGGGTGTCCGGTTGCGTTTCGACGGCACCGAATTCGATCCCACCAGACAACGCATCGCGCACATCCCCTTCCATAGTGACGAAGTTGGCGAATGGGGCCGGTTTACCCAGGGACAGCGAGAGGCTGGATTGGGAGCCGGCGTTCGGTGCCAGTGTTACAGTACCGAGCAATACGCGCTTTCCAGTCACGCTAATGGTCGGTGCCGCCAGGTCGAGCTTGCCGCCTATCAAAAACACCTCACCCGTCTGGCTGATGTCGGGATCCATATAGTCGAGAGCCGCGCTTTGATTGCCCATGAACCAGACCGATTGATTCTTCGTCGCGCCGACCAGCGAGTAACCGGCAGGGTCATAGTGCAACCGGACGCCGAAGCTGCACAAGCCCGGCCCGGTAATGTCGGCATAGAGATTGACAATCACCTGTTGGGTACTCTGGAAGGCCTCTCCGTAAACAACAACCTGCGCGTTTGACAATTCCAGCGGCGTGGCCGTGGCGGCCAGGTCGGCAGAGTAGTTTTCAAAGGCCGGGAAGGCAAGGCTTGTAATGGCCGGATTGGCCATACTCTGGCCGAACGCGTTGGCAAAAACCGCCAAATCGTTGGTGGCCATGGTGCCCTGGCGGAACCGCTGATTAAAGACCGCCAAATCCGCCCCGTCCACGTCACCGTCCTCATCGAAATCAACCGCCCAAGGCGTGGACATTGCCACGTGGTAGGGAGAGTCGGCCGTGCCGTTATCGGTGCGCACGTTATTAAGGTCCCAGGCGGAAACGTAGTAATCGAGACCTGCCAGGGTAACCTTGTCCGCTGGAATAACGGCCGAATAGAGTCCATCGCCAAAGTCGCTCATCATGACGGACAGATAGGGCGTATTTTGCTGATCGTCGTGAAGGCGGTAAAACAACTTAACCGCGCGAATCCCGTCGCCGGGGTCCTTATCAACGACTTGGGCGTCGATAGTCAACGACTGGCCGGGAGCAGCATCGTCGGGTTCAGTATGCGTAATCTCCGGCGCATGGTTGTCCAAAACCGAGACGGAGAACGGGGCATGACTGTAATCAAACGGCAGAACCACTTCCTGAATGCCGTCGGTAACGCGCAGATACCATTCCACTCCGGGAAAACACACCGCCTCAGCGGGGATGACGCTGTCGAAGCGATAGGTATCATTTCCCTCCGGCGTCAGCTCGAGCGGGACTTGCGCATAATTCTCGGTGCCGGCGATGCTGAAGAATAGCTCGGCCGACAGGTTTTGGCCGGGCGTGTCTGCATCCAAGTCCCGGACCATGCCGCAAACAGGCATAGCCACGCCTGGCGGCCAGCTCTGCGTGCCGAGTTGTGCGGTAACGGAATCAAAGGTTACTTGCGGCCGATAATTCACCACGTATGCAATCGTGCCGGAAGTATTATTGGCAGTGACCGTTATCGTGCGAGTGGTGCCGTCATAGTCTGGATTTTGGGTGGTGTAACCAATGGTGTACTGGCTGCGCACCTCACGCGCGATAGTGCTGTATACGGCGGCCATTTCGGATGCGGTGGGCGCAAAGTGATACGTGCCACCGGTCTGCTCGGCCATAGTCCGGAGCACCTCCTGATCTATGCTGTCTCCGACGCCGATGGTGTAAAGAGGAACACCCTCGTTGCGGGCCTTGGTGATGACACCGTTAATGTCATACACGGCATCGTCGTTGGACAGACCATCCGTAAATACGATCACCGCCCTGGGCGTCGGTTCCTGGCTCAACGATCCAATTCCCACTGACGTGCCGTCATAAATGGCCGTGTTGTCCAAGGCAACCCGGCCGGCAATTGCCTCCTGCAAATCGGTCTGGCCATCCCGGTTCGAATCCGCCAGAACCCACCCCGAAGGCAGGACCATGCTTACTTCGTTCTGGGAAGAAAACTCGACCAGGTTGCCACGGTCAGCCTCGGTGCAGTTTTCCAGAAAATGGATTGCGGCGGCTTTGGCGTCCTCCAGCGGTTGGCCGGCCATGCTGCCGCTGACATCAAATACAAGCGAGAAGGAGATGCCCGCCTCACCGCCGGCGATCTCCCTGAAGCGCGTCAGGGTCTGCCTGGTTGGGACCGTCTCGGCGCTCGACTGCTCCCAAACAGTGAAACTCTCCTCGCTCAAACCCGTCACCGCGTTACCTTCCCCATCGAGCACTGTAACGTACAATGTCATGTCGGGGAATTGCCAGTTCATTGGATTTACCACAACCAGCCCGGCGTTCGTAAGCCCCGCTTGGGTCGCCGCCCGCCGCAGGTAAAAAAACGCGGGATCGAATGGGGTTTGGGAATTGAGCGTCGGCTCGAGCCAACCTTCACCTGGATAGAAACGCGCTTCCTCCAATTGCGCCGAAACGCTCGTGCTCTTCCGTGCGGATGCCTCGACTGCCTGAGCTATCGGCTCGATCGATTCCGCCGCCGGCAAACACCAAGCGCCGACCAGGAACAGCCAGAGACCGGCCAGACAAGTCTTGCCATTATGACCCCACCGCAAGCCAACCGTGGGTATATGGTCCCCCATCTCCGTCCTCTCAATTCGTCTCAACAGTCGGCGCATAAAAAACAGACCATAATTATCAAAAGGCTCCCCTGTTTCTCAACAAAAAACTTTTACTTTTTTCCACTCCGGAGGCATGGCAATATCCGTATCCTTGGCGCATTGAAGCCATATGCACCCGCTTCTTAACCAAGCTGACGAGTTGAGCCGAGTGGCCATCGGCGCGTCCATTAAATAATTTTCAGCCATCAGCCATCAGCCATTCGCCATCAGCCATCAGCCATTCGCCATCAGCCATCAGCCATTCGCCATCAGCCATCAGCCATTCGCCATCAGCTATTCGCTATCAGCCATCAGCCATCAGCCATCAGCTATCAGCCATTCGCCATTCGCCATCAGCTATCAGCCATTCGCCATCAGCTATCAGCCATTCGCCATTCGCCATTCGCCATCAGCCATCAGCCATTCGCTATCAGCTATTTCCCACATTTCATTTGCTTGGCCTGGAATATTCATGCCATCCTAAAGCAAATCTTTTACTAACCATGAATACGAAAGCCACTTCATCGGTTCTCCTCGCTTTGGTTGGTGCCTGGTTCAACTGCCTTTGCCGGGCTGCCGAACCCACTCCTTTAGAGCCAACGCCAACTTGCATGATGCGCCCGGTGTTGGCCCTCGGGTATCAACAGCAACCCCTCGCTTATAACGAGGTCCACCCCGCCGGTTTCCTCGCCGACCGCATCAACCTGTCCCTGGACAAACTCATCCTGGACCAGGCCGGCCATACCGGGTATCTCGGGTGGGGTGCCGACCAGATCGGGCGTTGGATCGGAGCGGTGAGCGCCCAGGCGGCTGTGATCGGGCGCAACGTCGAGGCTGAAGTCGGCCCCAAAGCGCAGGAACTAATCCGCGCCCAAGACGCCCATGGCATCTTTTACGGCGATAAAATCCGCCCTGACACCTCCGTTGGCGACAAACTGCAAGTCTGGTTCGGCCAAGGACGCGCCTTGTGAAACCTGCAGGAGTATTACCGGACGACCGGCGACCCTGCGGCACTCAAGGCGCTCGAACGGGCAGCCGACGCGGCGACCGCCGACCAAGTTGAAACTCAAAAACTACGCCCCCATTGGGGCGATCCCAACACACCGTGGTCCGTCAGTTGCGGCATCGAGTCCGCCCTGGGCGCTCTCGTGGTGCTGGGACAGCAGCTCGGCAAACCGGAATATATTGCTTACGCGGAAAACATCGCCACCAACATACCGCAACACATCTCGCCCCCCTCGGAAACTGTCTTAGCCGGCCTTGCCCCGATGAATTACCATGAAATTCCCTATGGCCATCATACCCATTCCTACCTGAGCATCGCCCACGGTATCGTTGACCTCGCCATGGCAACCGGCAACCCGCGGTTCCTGCTCGAGGCCGAAAAGATATTCGACGACACCCTCTCCACGGTTTGGATGAACGGGAATATCCCTGAGGGGTTTGGCCAGCTATTCGAACACCGCTGTGAACCTTGCTCGATGGTTGACTGGGTGCTGCTCTGCCTGAAACTGTTCGATGCCACCGGCGAACCTCGCTACCTCGACGCCGCCGAGCTCTCCATCCTTAATCAATTGCCTTTCTGCCAGGATTTTAAAGGCGGTTTTGCCGGCTGGCGCAACCTCGACCGGCATCATTGGATGGACAGGAACAACTGGGGAACCGTGGCCGACTGGTGCTGCTCGATGCACGGCGGGCTTGCCTTTGCCTATGTCGCCACCCATATCGTCACCCGCAACCAAAACGCGCTCAGTGTCAATCTACCCCTGGATACCCAGGTTGACCTGGAACCAGACGGACGCGCCGTCCGCCTCTCCCAACATACACAATGGGTCCACCGCCAGCTCCGCCAAACCCTCAGCATCGCGAACCGTGAGGACGCTGATTTGCCCATCAAAATCCGCATCCCTTATTGGGGCGAAGACCCCCAACTCAACCTCGACGGCCAGCGGCAGAAATTAAATGCGCGGAACGGCTTCGCCCAGGTGCTCATTCCCGCGCGGTCGGAACAAACCCTGGAATTGAGCATGCGCCTGAGACTAATCGTAATTCCCCCGCGCAAGAGCATCCTTACCTTAAACCGCCCGGCGGCAGCCGGCAAAGTAACGACCCAGGCCCTGCAATACGGACCGTTTGCGCTGATGTTTTACCGGGAAATGTACCCCCAAATCACCGCCCGCGATCTCAGCCTGGCTGTCCTTACCGACCATGGCCAGCCCATAGTGAGCTCGGAACTGCCGGATACCTGGCGGGCCTCCGGGGCCATCCCATTATTGCTCAAAGCTCAGCTCAACGATACCGTGCACGTCTGGTTGACCCCCTGCGCCAATACCACCCTGGCGCCATTCAACGTCATCGATCCCTACGTCATGCGGTTCGATCAAGTCCAGATTCAACCCTGAGCGATCCACCCAAAGAGCTCCACCGCGCCTGGTGCAAACCAGGATACCACCAAACGGGGCCGGGTCGTTCTCATCTCGGAACCCGTGGTCGGCTCAAAAATCTAATTTATTTCTTGCTAAAACTCCCAAAACCGCTACAAATGTTCACCAAACCCAACCACAACTGTGGAAACCGCGGAGTCCTTTTCTTTTTCGAGAAAAATTCTCGCACGCTGGCCGACCCGACTTCGGCCTGCTGTGCCAAAGGGCCCCTTCGGGAAAGGTTCTTATGATGTCCGATTACACTGAACTTGAATTGCCATCCGCCGTGTCGCGGATTGCTCATCCGCTGCCCTCGGGTGGAAAGAGAACCCTGCCGCCTGCACGACTGCGGTACGGCAGATTAAAAATTTGCGCTTCGTTCGCGCCCAACGCTTTGTCCCTCGCGCGTCGGACGTGAGAGGGCGCCAGAATGGCACTTGGGGGCTTCTCCTTTGAACGCCGCTTGAAGAACGGCCTATGTTTCTACGCGCCTTGCCTGGATTGGAAGGAGTTCGCCCCTTGTTACCTGGGGTTGTTCCCGGCCGAGACGCGGATTTGCGAGAGCGAGAACTACGAGATACCCACGATGCTACGGCTGGTTTTTGACCACTTTCATGCAATCTTGAACAATTGACCCTTCAATGAAACCATATCTAATCGCGCTCGAAATCGCCGGTCCGACAGCCATGTGGACCAGAGTTGACAGCGGGGATGCGCCGACGAGCTACGAAGCTCCGACGTTTCAAGCGGCCAAGCAAATCTTCGAGTCCATCCTCTGGCTCCGGTCGGCGGAGGTCATTCCTTTGAAGTGCGAGATTTGCAGCCCGATCGTCAAGCATCGGTACTACACCAACTACAACGGCCCGCTGCGCAAGGACGCCAACGACCCAATTAAGGCGGAAACCGCCGGTCCTCACCAACTTATCGCGACGGTTCTGGTTAACGTGCGCTACAAACTCCACGCCCTCGTCATTTCTGACCGTGGGCCAAAACGCGAACTCTCCGACAAAGCCCGGCGATGGACCGACGACGCTCGGATTTGCGGCGGGCACGCTTATCAAGAGCGCTTCGAGTACCGGCTCAAGCATGGCCAGTGGCATCACACGCCTTTCCTCGGCTGGAAGGAATTCACACCAAGCGAGCTTGGGCCGTTGAGGACGGACACGCACGCCGATGAATCGGTGGACGGCGTTTCGCTGCCGTCACTGCTCCACCGGACTTTCCCGCGTGGCCAATTCACGCGTTACAGGCCGAGTTTTCAGACCGAGAGGATGATCTGCAAAGGCGTCCTCGATTACTTCCCGAAGACTACGATCGAAACAATGCACGAAGGAGACTTCAGCCATGTTGAATGAACTCTACGACCTCTGGCAGACGTGCGAACGAGCACAAATTGACCTTCCAGTCGAGGAAAGGCGTGTGATGCCACTGGCCATGCTTGAGCCGGTACTCGAAGCGCT